>JAKSDM010000779.1 GCA_022360135.1 Pseudanabaenales cyanobacterium
CCAAAAATTGGCCTGGAATTTAAATGTCGATTAGCTGATCTGCTCAACCTATTTTTCTAAGCAAGTAAGTCCAAAGTCGCCCTTCGCCTTTTGCTTGGCTTTAATAATTAATTTGCTTTTCCTTAACAAAGGTATCAAACAAATGCAAATTTACAGATGTCGAGTCCAGAAAATCTTTTGGTCTGATCTACCCTAGATGTAAGTGATCTTGGACACAAATCTCGATACCGATCGCCAAAGGTCGTTCGATCATCCTTCAAAAGGATGGAATCGGATTCGAAGTATCTCTTCTAAGGCAGGTTGATAGAGGGGATAAAAGACTTGAAGGATTGTCCCAAAGACTTGTGTTTACATCTTAGGGATTCAAGAGAGGAGAAGTATTTATAGATAAGGGGCATTCTAATATTTGAGACAACCGTTGTAATTACTAAGATGTATTTACGACATCAGGGCTTGACGCATCCACAAAGCATGGGGAGACATCAACCGCTGTGAACCAAGAGTTTCATCTATCGATCACAACCGTTGGAGATAATCGGTATTTGGTGCGCACCGAAGACGTAGCGCCTGGAGTTCCCCTGGCGGAAGAGCAGGTAATTTGGCCGGTGCAAGACTGGCTGGAGCAGGCTAAGCTACTGATGCACGATCCCCTAATGGGATTATTGGAAGGTCAGCCAAATCCTCGAATTTCTATCCGCTCCGCTGAACCGACACAGGAATCCTCCTCGACCACCCCAGCAGTTCCCAGCCCCAGCTTAGTCACTTTGGGGCAAGAACTTTACAAGGCGTTGTTCAACGGCATGATTCGGGATAGCTGGTTAACGGCTCAAGGGATTGCCCAACATCGTCGGCAACCTTTGCGGCTGCGACTGGGTTTGAAGGATAGCTGGTTGCAGCAACTCCCGTGGGAAGTTCTCCATGCAGGCGATCGCCCCCTTGCAACGGGCACTGATTTGACCTTTTCTCGCTATTTACCTAGCTTGAGGGATGAGAGCGCTCTTTCCCCAATCCTGCTTCCCGACTTCAAGCAACCGCTCAAGGTTTTGATGGTGATTGCGGCTCCGAACGATCAAGAACGGCTGGAGCTGCGGCGGGAGGTACGGCACCTCCAAACCGAACTTCACCCCCAGGGGAACGCGAGTAATGGCAGAGATTGGAACGCAGAAAGCTTTACCGTCCTAGAGGGAATCGCCAACAAAAATCGTCTGCTTGACATCCAGGTAACGCTACTGGAACAGCCTGGACGAGCCGAATTGACCCAAGCCTTGGAACAGGGCCAATATCAGATATTGCATTACGCTGGCCACAGTAATTTGGGAGACGCAGGCGGCAACTTGTACTTAGTCAGTCGTCAGACGGGTTTAACGGAATGCCTGAGTGGAGAAGATCTGGCGGGACTACTGGTCAACAATGGGGTGCGCTTAGCCGTCCTGAACTCTTGTCGGGGAGCCTATACAGCCAGTGCTGATCCGGAAGCCGGATGGCAAGAACAAAATTTGGCCCAAGCCCTAGTTAATCGAGGCGTTCCCGCTGTCGTCGCTATGGCGGAGCGGATCCCCGATGACGTCGCGATTACCTTGACGCAATTGCTGTATCGCAATCTGAAACAGGGATATTCTATTGACCTCAGCCTCAATCGAACTCGGCAAGGACTGATTTCAGCCTATGGTTCTGATCAGTTTTACTGGGCTTTACCCATTCTCTATATGCATCGAAAGTTCGACGGGAATCTAACCAATAACAACCACAGCAATCTCAACTCACTAGATAACTTACTCTTTCCCTCGACTCCCGATTTGTCTGATTTCGATTCAGATTTCGATATGGAGGAGGCGATAGCTTCTTCCACAGAGACTTTACCAGCTGAGAAAACAGCTGTTTTTGAAGTTGATGACGCCTCTGATCTATATGCCAACGCCGGGGAAGATGAGGCGCTCTATTGGGTTGAAGACTCGACCGATCCGGACGATGACGATCTCAGCGATCTGGTGGATATCCTGGAGCAGGAAGATGATCCTGACTATGAGGAAGATTCTGCTATTGTTGCTAATCTGATCCAGCAACTCTCCCAACCCCCTGCGACAAAAGAAGTCCCCATCCCTGCCGCCAAAGATGAGGCGCCGCTGCCTGACGACTCAACCTCATCTGGTTTGGAAAGCTATGACCAGTGGCCGAAAAATCCCCAATCTCAACAGCAGCATATTGGCGAGACATTACCCGACTCCCTTGCCTCTGAGGATCCGGTCGGGCGAGGGGGAGGCTCAGTGCAGCCTCAGCCAGGGTTGAATACACCCCCTGCGAATGGGAAAACTGGCGCTGTTGGCCATTCTAATTCCCCTGCACAGAGGCGGAAACACCCATTAGTCTGGCCAATTCTGGGGGTTGCCAGTCTTTCGCTAGTCATCGGGTTGGGGGTGGGAAATGCTTATAGACTAGGTCTGTTCAGATCCAAACCTGGTTCTGTTAACTCCTCATTAAACGATAATTCCTCTCTGGTGGCTAACCTGGATGAGGTGAACATTAATGACATTGATTTAGTTTCGATCGCAACCCTTGACTTCAATAGCAATAACTTGTCAGGCGCCCAAAGGGCTGTAAAGACCCTACTGGATAACGGTGATTTACAGTCTGCCCAAGCGGCTCTAGACGTTGCATCCCCCGATCAACTGGAAGATCCAGACATTCGTTTCCTCCAGGGCAGGTTTCAGTGGCAGTCCTTCAAAGTTGGCAATAGCGATTACAGCCCGGTGGATGTCCAACGTTCGTGGAAGGATGCAGTCGCAGCTCGTTCAAAGTCTATTGATTACCACACCGCTCTCGGATTTGCCTATTATGCTGACGATCGGTTCGACCAAGCGATTGAGGCTTGGTCAATCGCAATTGAATTGGACAATAAACAATTGAGCAATCCGGTGCTTAACGCATATGCAGGCTTAGCGCTCGCCGCCCTAAAGTCTGCCGATCAGGAAGCTTCATTTGAGAAACAGGAGCGACTACTGAATGAAGCTGAGAAGTTTTATTTGTTGGTAATCACTAACGATCCAGCCGCATTTACGCCGAATAAACTTGGCAACAATTGGCTTTGGTTGGAAAGTACGGTTTCAGACTGGCGTAATCTAGCGAAGCGGGTTTCACCCTCCTTTTAAGTCCTTAATTAACCCTGTAGTTAAATTCGCTTTACAGCCTATATTTACTTACAGCCTATATTTATTATTTTTATTTAATAAAACAATCTTGTCAGTTCGACAGTAAGTGTTTGGGTTGAACACGGCAAAATCTAGGAACCATTGACAGTCTCATAGAGACTTGCCCTCGAATTCATTCTTGTCAATCAGACTAGTTCAAACGCTCTTCAGGCCGATATTCTCTAATCCAGCAGCGTTCTAAGTGTCGAACATGATAGAAGCGCCAAAATTTTCGTGGGTTAAGAATTGTTTTATAGGTAGAACTAAAAACGGGCTGTTTGAGATATTGCCAGAGAGGAAACCGAAAATTGTTATCTCTAGAAGACATTACAGAATGCCAACTCCAACACAATAGGACTCAGGAAAAAGTTAATGTGAAGCATAAAGCCCACTAGTATTTTCCTTCAGTATAAGCATGCCCAATTCCGGAGAAACTCGACTACCCATTAGATGGAAAAATACTTAATATTAACAAATGTTTTAAGCACAAAAAACCTTCTCACCTTGGCTGAAACAGTTGGTAAATAGGATATTAAGCGGATCGTAGAAAAGAGTTCATCCAGAGAAAAATGGAGCTGACGGGAGTCGAACCCGTGTCCGCCCTGAGTAATAACATGCCGCTCATTCACAGGCTTAGCCTATCTAATCCTCAAGGCAGGAACCGCTCCTTATCCCGAACGGTGGGATGCTCTGGTTAAGTCTTAACTAACGAGTTCACCAGAGGGAACTAATTAGTGCATCCGTTGAGGGTTGGTCTGCGAATCTTAACGGAGTCGAAACACAGACGCTCGAACCTATGAGAGGTGTTTAGGCAACAGCAATAGCTGCTTGCTTACGAGCAAAAGGTAGGATGTTGTTCGCATCTACATTGTTTTTGAGCCTTGATTTTCGAGAGGAGACTCACTCTCGGCCTGAATCACGAAATGACTTTCATCAAAACGTCGAAACCGTTACAGCCCCGTGTGACTTAATCTATTCATTCTATTATAGTTCAGACTTGGGGTAGCTGTGGTTTCAGCGAATGGGTATCTAGTTTGGATTAAGGTAGGCGGTAGATAGTAGGTAGTAGACGGAGCAATTTCCCTGCCTATCGCCTACTACCTACCGTCTACTTAATGCAAATCTTCTTCCCAAATTCCGATATAAATGCGATCGTACTGATTGCGCTTAATCACACCTTCCAAGGAGCCATGAGTGAATGTGTAGCGGTTCAACTGGCGCGATTGCACGGCGGCGAGTTGATTCTTTATCTCTGTTGGAGCGGACTCATCCAACATGCCATTGAAGGTTATTTGGATTAGCTTGAGTGAAACGGATTGAGCAAAGCTGGCTTCTGTCTGACGAACTCGCCCTGATGTTTGATCATATAGATACGCCAGTGTAATTTTATCGGGGACGATGTCGTATTGAGCAGATCGAGTATTAGGCCAGTATCCAGTGCTGGTTTTAGTCGGTTCCCCTAACCACTGTTGAATCGTTGTTTCCGATGTTCTGACTGGAAATCCAGGTATGGCTAGCGCAGCATGGGTAGGTTGCGCTGTCTGGTCTTCGTTGTCTGCTGAAGGATTGTCTGCTGAAGGATTGTCTGTAGCGGCGGCATGATCTGTGGCGGTTGAGGTATCCTCTGCTGAAGGATTATTTGTTGAAGTTGCAGTGACGACCTCAGGAATGGCTTCTGGATTATCTAACTTAGCGGGCTCAGGGATGGCGGGTTCAGGTGGGTTTGCAGTCGCGACTTCTGGTTGAGTTCCTTGGGGGGGCGTTTGAAAGAATTGCAGCCCTAGCGCCGCGATCGCCCCAAACACAACCGCTAAACTCACCATTCCTCCCCAGAGTAACCAGGGAGGGTGGGAGTCTCTAGGCGATCGACTCGCCCTAGGACCTTGGGTCTGAGCGCTTTTCTTGGATGGAGTAGGGAAAGTGGAGGTGGGTTGTCTGGGGGCCACCGCTACTGTGGCGGCTGTTTTGGGGGAAGAGAAGGCAACTTTAGGTCGATCCGGCATGACAGCGTCTGTTCGTCCAGGCAATAAAGTTAGCCATTCATCGACAGTAGCCGGACGATGGCGCGCCTCAATCGCCATTCCCTGAAGCACAGCATGGTTGATTTGGGGACTGATTTGGGGATTCAAGTCACGTGGGGTGGGCAACTGTTGGCGGTCTCTGAGTATAGCCGCTAGGGGAACGTGAGCGGTTAGCAAGGCATAGAGAGTGGCGGCCAAACCATACACATCTGTAGCAGAGGTGCGTCTTTCCTGCACCAGGTACTGTTCGATCGGGGCGTACCCAGTTGTAATCAGATTGGTGTGGGTTTGCACCTGACCAGGGGTAAATTCTCGGGCAATGCCAAAATCAATCAGTACGACATCACAAGCGCCC
>JAKSDM010000339.1 GCA_022360135.1 Pseudanabaenales cyanobacterium
ACTGCAACCGGGACCGCAAATGGAATCAGGATCAGTTTGCCTTCAGCCAGATAAGGCGCGATCGCTTCATTCATCGCCCTGGCGGCGACCAGTGGGGTGGTTAGCAAGGTATTGCCGCTGTCAGCATTCCCTTTTAGGAGGCGTTGACCTGCCACCGTTTGCAGTTGGCGTTGGCGATCGCGGAACCACCGCTGACTCACTGACATCGAAAAGGTTTCCTGAGCTAGCCGTTTAAACCGAGATCCCACCTTAACCAAACGATTGTCTTCGGCATTGGGCAGGGCCTGGGTGGTAAATTGACCGCCAAACACCGGTTGAGGCTGCGCCAAACATACATCCGTCCCTGCCTGCAAAGCGCCCAAAGTAGCCGTATAGGCCGCCGTCGAACCGCCCACAACCAAAACTGAGCAGGACAATTTGGCGCCCGCTTCCGGCAGGGTAAAGGCTTGATTCGCCAAAATTGCGTTCCGCCGCTCGATACTCACCGACATTGATTCCAACCCTCTGCTGATTCCACGCCGACACTCACTGTATTGAAGCTCCCCTGCTGTCGTGAATTCTACAAGCCCGTTACGATAATCGAAGCGTTTCCACTATTTTCACTAAGGTAAGGGCAGCTGGTTCATGGCGGACATCTTCTCTTCTGATTTTCTGATCTGGGCGATTGCTGTTTTAGCAGTCTTGGGTATTGGCGTTGGCTCTATCGCCATCACCTATTTTCAACCATTGGGGTCCTCCATTGTCTTTGCCGATCCGATTACGTCCCTTTCCACATCGCTCTCATCTAAAGCAGCAGAACAATTCCAGCAGGGCTGTGAGGCATTTCAAGCCGGCCAGTATCGACGAGCGATTAACGCCTTTAGTCAAGTGATTGAAACCGAACCCGCCTGCGCCGAAGCCTTCCATAATCGCGGCCGGGTGCAAGCCAACCTGGGAGACAACATGCTATCGGTAAGGGACCTGCTGGCGGCCGAAGACCGCTATGACAAACAAGGCGCCAAAGCTGGGATTGATCGGATCAAGGGAGATATGGAGCGGATTGCAGCGGGGTTGAGGGGTTAGGGTGGCCAAACAGCGATTAGATAACCTATTAGTTGATCTCGGTCTGTGCGAATCTCGTCAGCAGGCGCAGCGGTTGATTCGAGCTGGGCAGGTGCGGGTGGATCAGCAGCTGGTTGATCAGCCTGGCGCGGTGGTTAATCCCTCGGGTCAAATCCAAGTTAAGCAGAAATCCCCCTATGTTTCTAGAGGGGGAGAAAAGTTGGCGAAAGCATTGACGGAATTTTCGATTTCGATCTCTGGACGGGTTTGTCTGGATGGCGGTATTTCTACTGGGGGATTTACAGATTGTTTACTGCAGGCTGGAGCCCAGCGGGTGTATGGCGTAGATGTGGGATATGGACAGGTGGCCTGGCGTCTGCGGCAAGACCCTCGGGTCATTCTGCGGGAACGAACAAATCTGCGTTATCTGCAACCAGAGGAGTTGTTTCAAACTGGCCAGCCACGCCCCGATTTGGGAGTGATGGATGTTTCGTTTATTTCGCTGGCCAAGGTATTGCCAGCCTTTTGGGCATTGTTACAACCGCCCAGGGAAGTTGTACTGCTAATCAAGCCCCAGTTTGAAGTCGGCCGAGGGAAGGTAGGCAAGAAGGGGGTAGTGCGAGATCCCATCGATCAAGCTGAGGCGATTTGGCAGGTGTGGGCGGCGGCGCAAGGATTGGGGTGGCGATATCAGGGGTTGACCTGGTCGCCTTTATTGGGACCGGCGGGAAATATTGAGTATCTGTTGTGGCTGCGAATGAATAGAGACCCAACCATTGCCGCAGTTCAAACCCTCGATTTAGAAGAGATTAAACAAACGACTCAGATGGCTCAGAAAAGCCTGACATATAAAGGCGGTAAACAGTAGGTAGCATCCGGGGCATTAGAGAGTAGGGGCTATGACGATTGATTCCTTAAATATTGCCTAGTTTAATGGAGCTTAACCATTGCCTTAAAGTGATTCTGAGGAATTTACGTAGGATTACCCATGACAATAAATGGAAAATCTACGTGGTACCACCCATGAAAACAAGTGAAAACAACTAATAGAATCCCGATAACTACCCATTTGGATAAGGGTGCGGGTGAATCGAGGGGTTTTAGGATGGCCTTAACAAAGCAACTAACTCTGCCAGATGAATCATGTAAGTTTGAGATTTTATCAGACTGTATTGAAAAATCATTAAAGATACATTTGGATCAAGTTATTCAGGGTTTAGATGGAATTGCTGCGCGCTTGAGTTATTGCGAATCACCTGGAAAAGATTATAAATGGATGACTTGTTTGACTGATCAAGCGTTAGCCCTAGAACTTCAATTTAATCATTCTCATAAAGTTTTAGAAGGTCAGGAAAATGAGTTGAATGCCCTTCCTATTCTAAAGCCTATAGAGCTTAATCTGAGTTCAACGAAATCAGAAAAATTTCGAGAAGATGATTCTGTATGCCTTTATATTTGTCTGCTTGAGAAGAGTTTTTCTGGTGAAGAGTATCTCTTACTCTGGGTCAATCATTCCTTGTCTAAAAGACAGCAACGATGGCTTGGGAATCAGGCTAAATTAATCAGTAATTACCTAACGCTATATCATGATTTAAATCGCCAACAAATTAAAAGTCAGCTTTTAGAACAAGCCATCCAAAAATCTGTCCATCAACTTCGAAATCCATTGGCTCTGATGGAGATTTATGCTGAAGCGCTTATTTTAAACCTGTCAACTTTGCCCGTGCGATCGCAAGTGATTCAGCTCCAGGAAATTCTAGGCGAAATCAATATGCAATTGGAAGCGTTGGCGGAATGCGGTCAGCCAGCAAATCTACGATTAGCTCAGTATGATGTGCGTTCGGTTTTTCTGGATAGCCTCAAATATGTGCAGCCCTGGTTGAACCAGAAGAAAATCCAGGTTCACGCCCCTTCTTCCTCGATTCAAATCACCATGGATCAATGGCAAATTCGGCAAGTTTTCGATAATTTGCTCCGCAACGCCATTCATTTCAGTCCTGAATTTGGCGTCATTACTTGCCATTGGAAAAGTTTCCAAGCAGAGGTGTTGGTTGAAATTGCCGATCAAGGTCCGGGACTCTCAGAAACCGACCTGAAACAAATCTTTAACCCTTTCTACTCTCGGTGCGATGGGGGAACGGGTTTGGGATTAGCGATTGTCCAGAAGATTGTCCTCGACCATCAGGGACAATGCTGGGCTCAAAATTTGCCCGCAGGTGGGGCGAAATTCTCGTTTACTCTCAAGCTGCAACAGGCTGTATAGGAGGCTTATGGTCTTTGCATTTGATACATTCCATTCTTAGTAATCAAGGGTTATGACTTCATCTACCAAGACGGTTCTGCTTGATCCTCCCATCTTAGTCACAAATCAGCCTGTCTCTATCCTTATGGTTGATGACGACCCCCGATTTCGCCAGGGGTTACGGACTTTGCTCACTTTTTACAACACGATTGGGACTGAAAAATTTAGCTTAGTCGGTGAAGCCGCTACTGCAGAACAAGCTCTGCACTTAGTCCAAACTCAACGTCCCATGTTAATTTTATTGGACTTAGAAATGCCTTCGGGAGATGGGATTGAAGTGCTCAAGCAACTGTCAGAAGCAGCTTATGGCAGCAAGGTTTTAGTGCTGTCTGCTCATTACGAAGATGAATGGGTGTTTAGGGCGATGCAGGCAGGCGCAAATGGTTATCTCTATAAGCATTGCCTTTCGAGTCAGCTCTCCGATGCAATTGACACCATTCTGAGAGGTCAAGTTTATCTCTCCACGGAAACATTAACTAGCTTTTTCCGGCTGTTCCGCTTCTATGCGGGGCGATCGCTGGAAGTCGCCCGCAAATTTAAGTTAACCCAGCGGGAGCAGGAAGTGCTGCATTGGTTAGTTCAAGGCGCTTCCAACGAGGAAATTGCATCCCATCTCTACATTACAGTGGCGACTGTTAAAGCGCATCTCACCGCAATTTTTCAAAAACTTTCGGTCACCAGCCGCACCCAGGCCATTATCAAAGCGTTGAAACTGGGATTGATCACATGAGTAAAGTGAATCACTTTTTGGCCCCTACTCCCATTTCTGTTGCCGTTGTTCATTGACGAATTCTGCTGCTTGGTTAATACTCACAAACCTGCCTGGATATCTTTCAACCAAGGCGATAGACAACTGATCGCAGTCTCTATTCCGACTGATCTCAATATCTGCTGGAAGCGGAGAATTGCAAATCAGTGGCGGGTTGTCTCCCTCTAGTTGCTCCTGGGTGAGATCCTTGGTTGTACGAAAATCTGTGTTGAGGAGGATGGCGTTGCTGAGGACAGTGTCGCTGAAGACGGTTTCCTTGAGGTTAGTGGAAAAGAGGATGGCGTATTGGAGGGTGGCTCGGAAGAGGTCGGCGTGGAAGAGGTCGGCCTTGCTGAGGTCGGCGTGGAAGAGGTCAGCCTCGCGCAGGTCGGCGTCACTAAGGTTAGCGGCGGAAAGGACAGCGTAGCGGAGGTCGGCGTGGACAAGGTCAGACTGGTAGAGGTCGGCCTCGCTCAGGTCGGCGTAGAAGAGGTCGGCCTCGCTGAGGTTAGCGTCGCTGAGGTTGGCGTCGCGGAGATGGGCGTCACTGAGGTCGGCCTCGCTGAGGTCGGCGGAAAAGAGGACGGCTTCACGGAGACGGGCGTCGCGGAGATGGGCGTGGCGGAGGTGGGCGTAGCGAAGTTTAGCCCCGTCTAATGAGGCTTGAAAAAGTGATCGACAATTTCCAAACAGCCGTTCTGACAAATAGATAGGCAACCACTTAATCTTTTCTTGTACAGCACACCCTTTGACTAAATCTTCAACAGCTTGTTTCTCTTTATAGACTCCATTTTGAACTAATCGAGCCCGAGCTACTTTGATGTTGGCTTCACGAAGGTTATGCTCTACTATTCCAACCACAACCAATATTGGGATAATCAACCAACTAGCGGTTTTGATATGCTTCCTGCGTATGCTCAAAACTTCGTTACCCTATTCATAATGCTTAAGGACTTCGGCGCCCAGGTAGTCACCCCATCAGCATGGAAATACTGTTTGGATAGGCCCAATAATTTGCTCCTATAGACTTTGCATGCAAAGTCTATAGGTATCGTTGGGAACTCCAAAAATTGTTAACCGAACCGTATTGAGGTAGGAGGGGTAAAAACCTTGAGGTGTTAGTCTAGAAAACTTGTGTGTGCACCGTTAACCCGATCGGTAGGTGAGATTACGCTCTCCTGCCAAATTAGGTTTTGCTCACCCTCGGTTTCTTTTGCCCATTATGACAGTTAGATGCGTCCCCCACTACAGTCAAGTGGTTAGCCAGATGGATGCTTTTACGATTTACAAGGATACTGTCTGCTCAGGAGTAATGCGATTTAGCTGGATGAGGACGCCTCTCCCGCCTGACATGCAATTGACACAATTGACATTATGGCGGCTCTTAACCCTTTCCCGGTTGCGTAGTGTCACTGTCAAACTTTAAAATGGATAGCTAATTAAGCTAATCGGCATTTAAGTTTCCAGACCAATCCTTGCCCTAACCGGGATTGAGCGCCGGAATTCTGCAACTTGAATGCACATCAGCTTATTTGGTCTATCCTAATGATATGGGGAGGCGATCAAAATATGAGATCGCCTCTCCCTGACTCGAATTAAAGTCAGCTAATCTCTGCAGGCTCTTTGGATTGAGCGACGCCATTTTCTGGGGTAGTGGGCGCAGACTCCACTGGCAAAACAACGGGAATGCCCAATTGACGCTTAGCCTGTGAGACAGTGGATGC
>JAKSDM010000459.1 GCA_022360135.1 Pseudanabaenales cyanobacterium
GGCGGAAAAGAAGGCGGTTTGCCGTTCAGGAGGGGCTTGATTAAGAATTTTCTCCACATCCTGAATGAAGCCCATGTTGAGCATTTCGTCCGCTTCATCCAAAACCAGCCAATTGAGTTGATTCAGTTTCAAACTGCGGCGACTAAGCAGATCCAAAACGCGCCCAGGGGTGCCAACGACGAGATGAACGCCTCGTCTCAGCCTTTGTAATTGTCGCTCAATAGACTGACCGCCATAGACAGCCATAATCTGTAGGCGACGATTATCGTTAAAGCTAAGGATAGATTGAGAGACCTGGACAGCCAACTCACGAGTCGGCGTCAAAATTAAAGCTTGAACGGCGGAATTGCTGATGTCAATTTGTTCTAACAAAGGCAATGAAAAAGCTGCCGTTTTGCCAGTTCCGGTTTGGGCCTGACCGACGACGTCTCGACCTGACAAAAGGTGGGGAATCGCTTGAGCCTGAATGGGGGTGGGCGTCGTGAAACCGATCTTTTCTAGATGACGCGCATGTGCTTCAGATAACCCAAGGCTGATGAAAGAAAGGGTCATTGAGTCTCCTTAACTATTGAACAAAAGACACCGACATAGGTGACTTTGGATGATAAACAGATCCATATAAGTCGTAAGTGTCAGCCGCCTCAATCACCACCCGGGTGAGTTTGCCTAAAGCAGCTGCTCCTTTGACATAGACAAGACCATCGACATCAGGTGCAAAACGGGCTGACCGGCCGATCAAATCGCCCGTCACCGGATTTTCCTGTTCGATCAGGATGTCCTCAACCTTACCAATTTCCGCCTGATTACGGCGAAAGGAAATCTCCTGCTGAGTAAACATTAACTGCTCCCGCCGTTTATCCATGACCGCTCGGGAAAGTTGGTTCGGCAAGCTGAAAGCAGGCGTTCCAGGCTCTGGTGAAAAGGTGAAAACACCGACATGATCAAATTGATGGCGTTGAACAAATTGCAGCAAATGTTCAAATTGTTCTTCCGTTTCCCCAGGGAAACCGACGATGAAAGTAGTGCGGATTACAGCATCCGGTAAAGCACTTTTTATTCGTTCAACGATGCTGTCATTGACCCGCCCTTGCCAAGGTCGATTCATGGCTCGGAGGATCTCTGGGTGAGAGTGCTGCAAAGGAAGATCTAAATAGGGCAAGATGTTCGGGGTTTCCTGAATAGCCTGAATGACTTTGGGAGTCAACCCTGTGGGATAGGCGTAATGCATCCGCACCCAAGGAATATCTACGTCCCCTAATGCTCTCAAAAGCTCCGCCAGTTTTGGCGCACCGTAAAGATCAACACCGTAATTGGTGGTGATTTGGGAAATCAAAATCAGTTCATGAACCCCTTCCGCCGCTAATTGTTTTGCCTCAGCCACAATGGATTCAATGGGGCGGGATCGCTGTTTACCCCGTAAATGGGGGATGATGCAGAAGGCGCAGCGATAATCACATCCCTCGGCGACTCGTAAATAAGCAACGCCCTCAGAGGTTGTTCGGTATCGAGGAACTGTTTCGTCCGAGATGTAAGTAGGCTCAGTTGAAATCGCCTTGATTCGTTCGCCTGCTTCGGCTCGCTCAATCACCTCAACAATTCTGTGATAATCCCCCGTTCCTACTAGAGCAATCGCCTCGGGCAATTCCGCCAACAATTCATCCTTAAAATGTTGGGCGAGACAGCCTGCTATGACAATTCGCTTATTGGCTTCCGCCAATTCAACCAAGGTGCGGACAGACTCTGCCCGAGCAGACTCGATAAAACTGCAGGTATTAACAATAACGTAATCCGCCAACTCTTCATTAATATCGACACCGTAGCCTGCTTTGACAAGTAGCCCCAGCATATGCTCAGTGTCAACGCGATTCTTTTCACAGCCCAAATGAGCAACCGCGATGGTTGGTTTATGCCTCATAAATTGAAATTTCTAGGGCTTAAGCACTAAACTCTACGACTAAACCTAAAATAAGGGAAACTGAAATTGGCCGTGAGAGCGTAGCGATCCTCAACGGACAACCTAGCGCCTCACCTTTAACGCAACCCCTTTAAACTCAAAGCCATACAAGAATCTGTAGGGAAAGCCCCATGGAATTATAGTGAGATTCCTGACAGAATTAGCTTTTAGCGTTAGTTTCTAACTCTAGTCAAGCATCATAACATAACTATACATAGTTTTCAGCGGGAATCTCTCAAAATATTCTTTTGGGAGCCCAAAATCTCGTAGATTAATAATCTATAGTGCATCACAGTGAAGTCTATAGTGCATCACAGTGAAGGAGCGCCAACAATTTCTGGAAAGGAGTAAGAGAGGTGAGAACGAGGTAAAAGTTGTATTCACTGTTAGGGTAAATTGAGAATAAGTTAACTCATTGACCTGTTTCGAACTATTTTGATAATTGCCGAGTCCGAGACGATACATCAAGTGGACTTAAATCAAATCTTTAAAACTCCAAACCCAATCATCGGTGTAGTTCATTTGTCGCCTCTGCCGTCAGCCCCTCGTTGGCAGGGTAGTTTGAAGGCGGCGATTGAGCGAGCTGAGCAAGAGGCGACCGCACTCGCATCAGGAGGGGCTGACGGCATCATTGTCGAAAATTTCTTTGATGCTCCCTTTGCTAAGGATCGGGTTGATCCAGCGGTTGTCAGCGCCATGAGTCTGATTGTGCAGCATGTAATGCAGCTAGTCACTATCCCGATTGGAATTAATGTATTGCGCAATGATGCTCATAGTGCTTTGGCGATTGCGACTTGTGTTGGCGCTAGCTTCATTCGAGTTAATGTCTTAACGGGGGTAATGGCGACTGACCAAGGCTTGATCGAAGGGCAAGCCCATCAGCTTCTACGTTATCGCCGTGAGTTAGGCAGTGATGTCAAAATCCTGGCTGATGTTTTAGTCAAACATGGGCGTCCCTTAGGATCCCCTAATCTCACCACAGCTGTTCAGGAAACGATTGAGCGAGGTTTAGCCGATGGCGTGATCTTGTCGGGTTGGGCCACTGGCAGTCCACCCAACCTGGAAGATCTGGAATTAGCCAAGGCTGCTGCTAATCAGACGCCTGTCTTTATTGGCAGCGGTGCTGACTGGGAAAATATTCCTAAACTGATTCAAGCAGCGGATGGTGTGATTGTATCCAGTTCCTTAAAACGGAAAGGACAGATTCATCAGCCGATCGATCCGATCCGAGTGAGTCAGTTTGTAGAATCAATGCGCCAGGGTCTATCCAAGCCATCTCAGACGTCCTCGGAATCACTCATTGCTGTGCATTCTTGAGGTATCGCTGCAATTCCTGCCTTTTGATTTCTGATTCCTCAGAAATGGGTTAAAAAATGGGTGCTAACTGCTGAGTAGGGACCCTAGTGGAATGACTAAAGCTAAGATAAGACAGAATAGTTACAGAGTTACTGTTGTTGGGTGTCTACTTAGGTCAGAGTTTTCTGGCGGGTCAAGAATTCCGAAACCAGAATCCATGAGTTGGGTTTTAGCCAACTCATAGATTTTGTAGAGCTGCGCTCTTCTCGTCGAGTATTCTGGGTGCTATCGCTGGGATAATTTCCCAGTCTAAGTTGGAGTCCTTTTTGCTTGCGTTATTTGTTGCTTAGTTATTTAAGGTCTTATGAGCCGCCGTCTTATGAGTCGTCGTCGGGAAACTCCCTGGATTCATCGTTGGTCTCGTCTACTGATCGCGGCGATCGCCGCGATTGGGGCCGCCGGCACTGCCTATCTCACCATGGTCAAATTTATTGGGGGAACGGCTGCTTGTCCCACCTCGGGCTGCGATCGCGTACTAGCGAGTGATTATGCGACGCTGTTTGGCCTACCTCTGACTGTATTTGGTTTTCTAGCCTACGCTGGCATGGCTATTCTGGCCGCAGGCCCCTTAGCGATTAACCCCGAACAAAACAAAGAACTGCGCCAGAAATTAGAGAGTTGGACATGGCTTCTATTGTTCATTGGGTCCCTCTCAATGGTAGTCTTCAGCGGCTACCTGATGTACGTACTGACCGCTGAAATCAAGGCGGCTTGTCTTTATTGCATCGCCTCCGCTTTGTTTACGGTTTCAATGTTGGGGCTGACGCTGCTTGGTCACCGTTGGGAGGATGTCGGACAACTGTTATTTGTCGGTGTCATTGCCCTAGTTGTTGTCCTTACTGGGACTTTGGCGATTTACGCC
>JAKSDM010000453.1 GCA_022360135.1 Pseudanabaenales cyanobacterium
AGTGATTATCTGAGAGTCTACTACCAGAACAATCTCGAAAACCCAACTTTGCAGCTAGTTGAAACAGGGACTGAACCGTTCACCCCAACTGCCCGTAATTGGTATAAAGCGGCTATCGATGCAAATGGTCCCGCTTGGAGCGACATCTATCTGGATTTCGATACCCACTTGCCCGTTATCACAGCTAGCTTACCCGTCTACAACAATAATCAATCACTGGTTGGCGTCGCTGGAGTTGATGTATTTCTCGAAGCTATCAATCAATTCTTAAGCAAACTCGAAATCGGTCAGTCAGGTCAAGCCTTCATCATAGAACGATCATCCAAGCTATTAGTGGCGAGTTCCACGTTAAAGCCTGCCTTTGCCGCCAACTCTGAAAGCAATGAATTGGAACGGGTTGCAGCCATCAAGAGTGATGATCCATTGATTCGCGCAGCGGCGCAACAGTTAACTCAGCATTATGGCGATCCTAACAATTTAGAGGCGCCTAGCGTTCAACTTCAATTTAAGTTTGATGGGGAACTGTATTTTTTCCAGGCGACTCCTTTCTCGAATGAGTCTGGCATTGACTGGCTGATTGGGTTGGTTGCGCCTGAATCAGACTTCATCGGGCAAATTGACGCCAATACCCGGACGACCATCTTCTTGGTCTTGGGCGCGTCAATATTGGCTGCCGTTGTCATTTTGCTAACCTGTCGCTGGATTAGTCGACCCATTCTGCAGTTGAATCAAGTCTCTAAGGCGATCGCCAACGGTGAATTAAATCAAGCTGTCAGAATTCAAGGTATCAGGGAAGTGGGGGAATTGGCTGAATCGTTCAATCACATGGCCAGACAGCTCAAAGTATCCTTCGAAACATTGGAGCAACGGGTTGAAGAACGCACGGCTGAGTTGTCTGCAGCTAAGGAAAAAGCCGAAGTCGCCAACCAAGCCAAGAGCGACTTTCTCGCTAACATGAGCCATGAACTGCGCACACCGCTCAACGGGATTCTCGGCTACGCCAAGGTGCTGCGTCGCGACTACCCTAAACCCAGCAGTCCGATCCAACCGCAACAGCACGACCAACAAATCTTGGGTTTGCGCATTATTGAGCAGAGCGGCGCCTATTTGCTCACCCTGATCAACGACATCTTGGACTTTGCTAAAATCGAAGCCCGCAAAATGGCGCTCTACCCCAGTGAGTTAAACTTCCGTGATTTTCTAGACGAGATTATTGGCGTCATCCGCATGCGGTCAGAAGAAAAGGGATTGACGCTCCAGCTCCGCCGCCAGGGCGCCTTGCCGAATCGAGTGTACACCGATGAAAAACGACTGCGACAAGTATTGCTCAATCTGCTGGGCAATGCAGTCAAATTTACTGAGCAAGGACAGGTTACGTTGCAGGTCAGCAGAGTGGGAGAAGAGGATGATAATCCAGAGAAAGCAAATCTGCAACAGACGATTCGTTTTGAAGTGATTGATACGGGAGTGGGTATCAGCGACGAACATCTCAAAACTATCTTCCGCCCCTTTGAGCAAGCGGGTGATGTTGAGTCTCGATCGGCCGGAACTGGCTTAGGCTTGCCGATTAGCCGACAAATTGTGGAATTAATGGGTGGGCGATTACAGGTCAGGAGTGAAGTGGGGCAGGGCTCGACTTTTGAGTTTACTGTCTCCATCCCAGGCTCAGGATTGACTGAGACGGCATTAGAAGATAAACCCGAAACGCTGATGCAGGTGACTGGATATCGAGGCGAGCGACGTAAGATTTTAGTGGTCGATGACAACGAAGCAAACCGATTGGTTCTGCAAAATATGTTGGAACCCATCGGCTTTGAGGTGATCTTAGCTGAGGATGGTATGCAAGGATTGGAGCTAGCGACTCAGGCCAAACCCGATGCGATTGTGACAGACTTTTTCATGCCGGTTAAATCGGCGGCGACCCTGGTGGCGGCCCTGCGCCGAATGCCACAGTTCAAAGACACGCCGATTATCATGACCTCCGCTAATCATAGTGAAACGGTGCAAGAGGCGAGCTTATCTTTTGGCTGCACAGCGTTTCTGCCAAAACCGATTGATCCTGAACAGCTATTAGCTGTGTTACGGGAGCAGTTGCAGTTGGAATGGGGTGATGAAATTGGGGAAACGAGAATGAAATAGTCCTGGATTGTTGCCCATCGCATAGAATAGAAATCAACCTCTCCCCTCACTAACCTATGACCTCTCTCTCTGGTCGAATTGAGCAAACCGATCCGCCTCAACCGGCGTGGGAAAGTTTACCCACGATGTACGATTTGCCTAGCGACAATCCTGAGGAGCCTGGTTTGCCCGACGAATTTCACTACCTGCA
>JAKSDM010001488.1 GCA_022360135.1 Pseudanabaenales cyanobacterium
GCCAGCTTTTTATAATTCAACCCGTTAGTCGGTGTTTGGGGTGGGAAGCCGAGGCGCCAAATCTTTTCCCTCAGGCTAGCGTCTGGAAAGGGAAAATTCACAATGAATCGGATCCGCCGCAGAAAGGCTTGATCGAGGGAATCCTTCATATTCGTGGTCAGGATCGCCAACCCCCGATAGGTCTCAATCCGCTGTAGCAAATAGGCCACCTCCATGTTGGCGTAGCGGTCCCGGGCGTCGGTCACGTCAGACCGCTTGCCAAATAGGGCGTCGGCCTCATCAAACAACAAAATTGCGCCCCCCGTTTCGGCGGCGTCAAAAATTTGCCGCAGGTTTTTCTCGGTTTCGCCTATGTACTTGCTCACCGTCGCGCTGAGGTCAACGCGATAGAGGTCGAGGCGCAGTTCGTGGCCCAACACCTCGGCGGCCAGGGTCTTACCCGTGCCGCTACCTCCCGCGAACAGGGCGCTAATGCCCAACCCCCGATCGCCTTTTTGGGCGAAGCCCCAATGTTCGTACACCGTCGATCGCTGCCGCACCTGGGCGGCCAGGGTTTTCAGCGCCTGGATGGAGGGTTCCGGCAACACCAGGTCATCCCAGACCGCCGTCGTCGGAATCGGCTGAGCCAGTTCTCCCAGGCGAGGGCGGGCCTGAGCTAAACAGGCCTGCCAGAGTTTCTGAGGCAGGGTGTGGCGACGTTCCGGATCGTCTGACTCGCCCTGGAGGGTAAGGCAAGCCCGTTGAATGGCGGGCGGACCTAGGTTGAAATAGGTGACCAGGCGATCGATGTGGCCGTTCAGGGCGGCGGCGCGATCGCCCAGATGGGTGCGCCAGAGCTGGCGTTGTTCTGAGGGAGTGGGGGCGGTAATGTCGAAGCTGATCAAGGGACGCTGGCGTTGGGGCCGGGGGTCGCGGCTGGTGATTAGCAGGGGGCGATCGCAGGTTTCAATCAGGCGGGCGATCACGCCATTTAGGGGAGCGGTGTGGCCCTCGCCGCTACTGGCGCTGGGCAGGGCGTCACAGTCTAGCAACAAACCGCTATCGGTCAGGTGCGATTCCCGCTCACAGAGACATTGCCAGAGGTTGGCCTGGTTGAGTTCTGTGGGCAAGGCGTCGGCGGCGATGACATGCAGAGACAAGCTGACCTGAGCGGCGGCGGCGGCGGCGATCGCCCGTTTCGTCGCCGCCTCTAGGCCACAGAGTTGGACCACGGGGGTAGTCTGACCAGCCGCCCAGCCGCCCAACCGGACAATTTGATCAACCTGCTGCTGGTAAGACGGCGGTAGGGACCAAGGCGGGTCGGCGGCCAAGGCTTGCACAGTTCCCTGCAGTCGCTGATCAATGACCGAGAATCCCATCAGTTCGTGCAAAATTCGCTCATCAATGCGCAGGGGACTATGGGGCAGTTCCGCCCCCGCTATTAGCTCCACCAAGCGCCATCGCCGCAGGGGGGCGCTCGGCGTCAGGGTTTGCCAATAGCCATCGGCGAACAGCGTCAAGGCCAGCCCAAAGCTGGGGGAGGTCTGCTTCTCATGGCCTTGAATGGCGGCGCAGAGTCGGCCGAAGGTGCGGCTTAGGGCGGCGCCTGCACAGAGCAGCAGCACATTGCGCTCAAAGGACGAGAGCTGAAAGCGATCGCACAGGGTATGGAGGGCTGGCGGCGGTAAGTCGGCTGGAAATGGCGCCGCTGGCGCCAGCGGCGGCGGTTCACGATTAGTTTGAGGATCGAGCTGCTGCTCCAACGCTGTCCTTACCTGGGCGATCAACGCCATTAGGTAACCATAGTTTTCGGCCTGCCAGCGATTCTGAAAGGGTGCAGCCGCCGCCATCGTTACTCCCCCTCAGTCACAGAACGAATCAGGGATTGCAAGTAGGGGATAGCCGCCTGCGGCGACATCAATAACACCTCTCCTTGGCGCAGAATTTCGTACTGACCTCGGTGGTGTCCATGCCCGCCAATCAAGCCCAGAGCCACAGCCTGATTGCCCAACTCATTCAGTTGATTCAGGCTGATCCGCTCAATTTCAAAATTGAGCTGTTGCCTGACCTTGTTATCGGACATCGTTTTCTCCTCGGGAAAATTCAAAATTCGTCATTCAAAGTTCAAAACCAAA
>JAKSDM010000489.1 GCA_022360135.1 Pseudanabaenales cyanobacterium
CCATAAGGGCGAACGGCCGTGCCCCCTTATGGCGGTATGTTATTTTTCGGCATGTCCCTAAATTATCCTGGCTTAGACAAGCTTATCCATACCTTTGTCAGATTGCTATCAACTTCATTTGCAGCGCTATAGTTAGGGGCGTTTCGGGCACGGGACGGGGTAGAGACTGAGAGAGAATCTAAATAGTCGCTATTCCATGGGTCAGCGGCGCCTGCTGAAAAATGTTGGTCAGGGTTTGGGCGAGACCTAATCGCCGAGGGTCTAGCCGAAGCGGCAACTCTAACAGGTTGCCGCCGAATAGTCTTGGGTATTATAGGTGGCGACTCTGCGGTTTGATTGGCGGTTTGATTGGCGGTTTGATTGGCGTTTCCTGAGCGCTGGAGGGCGTCCCATCGAGACCGACAGCCCTTAGAAGTCATAACTGGAGCTTCGTCTGCCGGCGATTGCTGTCGAGAGATGGTCTCAAACGTAAGTGTTGGTTGTAGTCGTTGCACCCACTCAGTTGCGGCAAAGGGTTGAACCGTTTTTAGCTGAGGAGCAGCCTCTGCTTGAGTAGCCGGACTGGGTTCTAAAGTGGGTTCCTGATGCCAAATAGTGAAATGGGTCTGATCTTCAACGATCAAACAGGAATTCCCTGCCTCCACTTCTGCATGATAAATGTCATCAGCTAAATGACGCAGACGATTAGAAAAAGTGATCCCTCTCACAAATGAATTCCCCTCGAAGCAAATATTCTGCGCACTTTTATAGGGAATTCCACTGCCTTCTAGTTGTTTTGTTTGCACAAGCCGCATAGGATAATCCTCGATTCTCTATTGCGTGTATGATTCATATGGGCCAAGGACTAATACAGCCAGAATACATAAGATTAGGGCTAGCACCCGGCCTGTCAGTCCAGCAGGAAGGTAGCCTTATGGCTGGGTTTACACACCTACATGGCTGAAGATGTTTAGAAATTCTCGTGAGTCAACTGGTTTGACAGCGAGTGCCGAAGTAATCGAAGACGCCTAAAGGGCTAGTCAGTTCAAATCTTGCGTAGTATAAATCTTGGTAGACTTAGATGCCGTTTGTCTGGCTATAGCCAGGGGAGAGAAGTTATAGGCAATTCATTATGTTGATGGATCGCCCTTTTCGAGTAAAGTAAGTTATTTTCCTACCAACATAGGATTTGTACTTACAATACACGCTGATTACCCATGCATCCTGAGCGGTACATTCGTTATGCAATGCAATCACCTGTAATACAATCTTAGGGATTCTCTCCGGTCTACTCCTCAGCCAAATGGCTTAATCTAATCATTTTCGGAAACTAATGACGCCGTTTTGCCTTAGCAGAGTTGCAAATAAACCCCATAGCGGCAAGGGTAGGCTAGGAGGGGTTCAAATAGGGATAAAGCTCGATCCGCAACGGAGAAAAGGGTAATCGTGGAATTCCTCCACTTTTTAGTTTGACGCTTTGAGAGCTAAGCGGATATTTGAGCAGCCCGAGGTAATCCGTCCAGCGTCTGGATCGCGTTGCTATCCAAATGTGGATGAAGCCCATTTACTTGAATGGCCTAAACCATAGCGCGATCAAGACTGCTCAAGCTAACTTTTGCTAATGCAATGCTGAGATTTGGGTCGGCTCAGGAGTTGTTTCAAAGCCAACCAAATGAAAGGCGGAATGGTTATGCAATAGCGCCTCCAAAGGCGTCGCGGCTCTTGGATTAACCGATAGGCCCACTCTAGCCCCCACTCTCGAACCCATCGGGGGGCTCTATTGAATAACCCTGCGTAGACGGGGAAAGCCCCACCCAAGCCAATCATGACGGCCTGAATTTTAGCTCGATGTTGAGCCATCCAATACTCTTGCTTAGGACATCCCAACGATACCATCACCACGCCCGCACCACTTTCGTTGACCATTCGAATCATGGCTTCATCTTCTTCCGGCGTGAGCGGTCGAAATGGCAATGGCTCCATGCCGGCAATGTCCAGATCCGGAAATTCCTTTTTTAACCGCGCCTGCATCCGCTCCAGAATCGCTAAATGGGAGCCTAAAAAGAAAACACTCACATGGTGGCGTGAAGCGCGTTGACATAACGCTGAAATGATATCCAACCCGGCCACTCGATCTTGGTTGGCGGCGCCCAGCAGCCTTAACATCCAGACGATGGGCATACCATCGGGAGTCACCAGATCAGCCTGCTTGAGAATAGAACCTAAGTCTGGACACCAATAAGCCTCGGTTAGCATATGAGCATTAGCGACACAGACAACCTTACTTTTCCGCTTACTCGCCCAGTCCAAGATCGCCTTGATTTGGGCATCGAAGGGTAAGGCGGCGACGGGAGAACCGAGTACGTGCTTAGTAGGTAAATTCATTTAGAAATTCCACTCTAGGGTAATTTATTAAGGGGGTAGATGTGCCTGAGTGGGTCCTGCGCTAGATAGATTTTTTACATGAAGCTTGCCTAAATCCAACCACAAATAAGTGAAGAATCCGAGAAAATCAATCAAATATACAAATTTATGCATACTTATGATTCGAATAAATACTTATATGAATTTCAATACCAAACAACAAAAGTAAAGCCAGCAAAAGTAAAGCCAGCAATTAGATCACACGGTTAGAGCAAGCACAGTAGCCAAGGACGAGTCGCTCAGGGGAAATGAAGCATTGAGTTCAAAGGCTAAAAAGCCTGAGTTCTCTATATTTTTTCTATATCTAAGAAGTTACAGCCTCCATTAGCTGATTAATTGCAATACCTTGTTATACGTATACTTACTGAGTTTGCCTTACATTGCCATGCATGAGATCAGCTAAATTGCTTATTCTGCCAATAAGCAACCATTTATTTCTCAAGAAATCATAGCCAATCTAATCTAATGTGTAGCGATTTGCATTTTTTGTTCGGGGTGTTGGGTCTCCATTAGAACAAATACTTTGGGACCGAGTATAGGTGCAATAAATCCGAATTAGGGATTTGCGGATAAATAATGTACCCTTCCTTAAATGGATCGCTCCTGGCGATATCAATCTACTTCTATCGCACTACAATAATGAATAGGATACTCGACTCATCCTGGCCTTGAACTGTAAGTCCTAAGACTGCTGGTCCCCAAAAAAAAATGCCCAGAACGAAGGAATTAATCAAAGGTGTGCCTATCCCTGTTCAGCCCGCCCGCATCTCGCGATGCGGCATGTCCCGCGCCAAGTTCGCCAAGCGGCAGGTTTCTGGTGAATGGTATGAACTCTCAAATCAAGGGCGGAGTATAGGCTCCCCTACCGAGTTCGATTTTTATATGGAAACCGAAGGTAAGAGCCCCGTGGGGACTTCTGGCGCTAGGAAAAGGGAGTTGGCGGAAGTTTAGGGAGCATTCTCAACTTGGCATGCCGGGTCTATTGATTGGGCAAATTGATGTGCTGTCAGCGCCATTGCCCACTGCCTCGGCTGGACTTGGAGTCGCGATCGCAGCTCCCACTCACTAGTGTCCCTGACTCTAGTCACTATCGGCTTGGAGTATGTTTTTTTGACGCTCTACAGAAGGCAATTTAGATCATATATGAATCAATTTTAGATTATATATGAATCAATATTGGATCACAAAAGATCACTAACTTCAACAGTCAGATCCGCAGCTCCTGCTTAGACTCAAAGAAGTGCACGCGGAATCTCATGCAACCCCCCAGTTCTCAGCCGAGAACTGGTTTTTTTATGGCTACTCTCAAGCAACTGTTTGACATCGATCTGAATATACGGAAAAGCTAGAGGTGCCCCAATACTGTTCGGATTAGCCCAATTATTGTTGGAGATCCCCCCAACCCCCCTTGCAAAAGGGGTGCTAAAGCCCAGTATCTCGTTTTCCCCTTTCTTAAGGGGGATTAAGGGGGATCCTTAACCGAACGGTATTGGGACCTATCCCAGGTGCTTCAAGCCATCTTCTATGTGCTGACGGCTGGGTGTGCTTGGTATTTACTGCCCAAGGATTATCCGCCTTACTCAACCCTGGCGGTGAAAGTGGTCGCCGCCAGCACACCTGAGCGAGAAGGCGCCAAACAATTACTGGGTAAGGTTCAACAAGAGCGTGAGCGGTTGCCTCGACTGGTGCGTATTTGGGTGGACGGCGGGTTTTCAGGAAAAGATTTCCGGCACTGGGTGATGGATCCGTTTCCGTATTTCCAAATATCCTCTAACCAGCGCGATCGCCTCAGCCAATCAAGATATATAGCGGTTCTCAATTGCATTGACTACACCCTACACCCTACACCCCGCCTTCACAAGATGTGTTCAACCCAAGTGAGTGCTATATCTGCTCTCACTCGTTGACATAGTAGCCAAAAATACAGGCGATATCATGGTCTTCCATCCCCTTGCGGAGAAGTGAATTTGAAACTTCAGTTAGGGACACACGATATACAAAAAAGACATCTGTTTCCGTCCTCTTGCGGGGAAGTGAATTTGAAACTCCTCAGAGCAGATATGCGCTGGGTTGTGGTCATGTCGTTTCCGTCCCCTTGCGGGGAAGTGAATTTGAAACGGCTCCCTTGACAGAGGTCGACACAGACTTCTTCTAGTTTCCGTCCCCTTGTGGGGAAGTGAATTTGAAACCAGGAGATTACCTTGCTAGGCACCCCTTTGAAGGAGTTTTCGTCCCCTTGTGGGGAAGTGAATTTAAAACGCTGGAAAGGCGATTCTTACAACTGTCTCGCTGGCGGGTTTCCGTCCCCTTGCGGGGGGAGTGAATTTAAAACGATTCACGACGTGAGACTACACTGGCACGTGTCCCGGTTTCCGTCCCCTTGCGGCTGCCGTGTACACACAAGTCGGAGCCGGAGTCATTTCAGCCCCCTAAATCCCCCAATTCTGATGCTGCTGGCGAATTTAACAATTGGACATATCGTCAATTCTGAGGGCCTTCAGCCGTTCGCACAATGTTACGAAATAATTCGCCAGCAGCGTCAATTCTGGGGGACTTTGAACTCTGATCCCCCCCAGAATTGGGG
>JAKSDM010001604.1 GCA_022360135.1 Pseudanabaenales cyanobacterium
ACAGGGTGGATAGTTTTATTCACAGCCCTAGCAGACTTGTCTGGACTATTTCTCTATAAAAATCAGGAATTGCTATGTAGATTATAGAAGAAATTGATAGTCACCTCTTCAACTTTAATGACAGGCTTAAACAATTGATACTCCCATCCCTCTCCCGCAGGTCTATCTTTTTTAGCGATATAATCTCGTCTCGGTCGACTTTTACCTTCTGGTCCTGAATAACGTTCTACAGCCTGAAAAGTGGTTGTCCTAGCGACAGCATAGCCTAGTAAGTACAGGCATATTACACTAATCAATGCAGGATATAACTTATTGAACTTCGACATTGCTTTCGACATTGCTATTAATAAGACATAGAAGACGTAGAAAAATTCGCTTTCAGCCTAGCACATGATTCGCTAGCTACTGTAGGATAAGTCTGCTGTGACAAATGCAACGGTTTCAGTATCTTAAGTTGTCTTAGGATTGCTGGCGCGGCGTTTCCACAGATATTAGCTTTGTGTTAGCCTACTGATTAGTAGAAAAGATCATGAATAACGAGATGTTTTTGCCCAAAGTTCGTCACACAATATCGCCGCCTGCCTACGTTTGATAGGGCAGGAAGCTAAAAGTGTATTAAAGTCCCATTGGCGCTTTCCAGTACAGTCTCGCCTTGGGCTAAGTTTTTATGTGCTTTCATCCTGCCCTGACTAAAGACCGTTAATTGACGTTCTAAAACATGGGTAGGTTTTTTAATGGAAACGCATGCTAGCGCCCAAAAGGGCGATCGCTTTGGCTTGCTGATGATTATGTTCTCAGCCAGCTTGTTGGGAACGGTAGGAATATTTGTTCAGGCCATCTACACCCTGTCTGAAACCAATCCCCTCTCCATCGGATTCTTTCGGTTGGCGATTTCGACGCCTGTACTGTTTCTTGCTTGTGTACACACGTTAGGATGGCGGATGTTTCAAATCGCCAGACGTGATTTGACCGTGATGCTGCTAATTGGAGTGATGATTGCGTTCAGCCAAGCCTGTTACTTTGGCTCTATTGGCTACATCGGTGTTGCGGCGGCGACGTTAATCACGCTTGGGGCCGCGCCAGTTTGGGTTGCCCTACTTGCTTCACTGCTACTGCGTGAACGGTTTACGCGGGTGATTCTCTTGGCAGGCATATGTGCAATTGGGGGAACGACTTTGTTGGTCAATATTCAACCTGGACAGGTGATTGTGCGATCGCACACTGGAGTAGGCGTCCTTTTAGCCCTCAGTTCAGCCTTGGCGTATGGGGCAGTCACCTTATTCAGTCGATTGTTGGCAGGACGGTATCATCCTCTCCAATCACTCACGGTTGGTTTTTTGGCGGGAGCTATCTTCCTGTTGCCGATCACGTTAATCACTGGACTGGTGCTTCAATATCCGCTTGTCAGCTGGATATCGTTGTTATATTTGGGTATAGTCACAACGGCCTTCGCCTACTGGCTATATTTCAGTGGTATGCGTCATACGCCCGCTATGGTTGCTAGCATCGCCACTTTGCTTGAGCCATTAACCTCAACGATATTGGCTTGGTGGCTGTTGGGTGAGCAACTAGGGCTCTCAGGCATCGGGGGAGGCGCCTTGTTGTTAAGTGCGATTGGTTTACTTTACTGGGAGAACTTGTATGGGAAGCAACGTAATGCTAGAAGGTCTTAACTAGCTCAAATCAACATGGTTGCCATTGCTGAATACTGGGATGAATCGCCCTCATCCCCAACCCTTTTCTCCAGCAGAGGGATTTAGGGTGAGGCCGATTGAGGCGCCGTAATAAACCCATTTATTCCTCTATTCAGCAACCGCCAGGGTGGGGAAAAATCATTGGGCCTTACGGCGTTGGCATCTGCTGCAGCAACGCTTGAATCGGATGTAAAGGTATCCACCCCTCAAACCGCTTAACCTGAGAGCGGCAAGAATAGCCTGTGGCCAAAATTTGCTGTCTTTCCTCTGGATTCGATGGCAGATGACGCCCCCAACTCATTTCATAGATTCCTTTAGAAGTTGGGTAATGCTCGATTTCGTGACCATAAATTCCCGCCATGCCGCAGCAACCCGTAGACACCAGGTTTAGCGTCAATCCCGCTGCTTGAAATACTTGCCGCCACTGCTGACCTGAGGCCCAAGCAGCGGTCTTTTCGGTACAGTGGCCAAATAGGACGTAAGGCTGAGAGGAGATAGTTTGTGGGCGGGATTGCGTTTGGAAGGCTTTGGCAATGCGATCGCACTGCTGCACCAAAAACGCCTGCAGCAACTGAACTCCCAGCGAGGTTTCTGTTGAGTCGCCAAATTGTTTATACTCATCTCGATAGGTGAGCACAATGCTGGGCTCAATGCCGATAATCGACATCCCTAATGCCTCCATACTGCTAAGATATGGAATGTTTTTCTGAACAACAGCTCTGAATTGTGGCAAGAACCCTCTAACGTGGAAAAGTTTGCCGCTGGCAAAAAACGGCGGCACATAGACGGTATATCCCAGCTGTCTCAAAAAATCATAGGTATCCAGGACCAGGGGTGATTCGTAGAAACTGGTGAAAGCATCCTGGAGCAAAATCACGCTGTTTCTTCGGTCTGCTTCGCTCAACCTAGATAACGTAGCCAGATCAAAGATGGGCGCCTGTCTGGCCGCTAATCCCTGCCTGAGTGTTAACGGACTTACCACAGGGAGATCCGTCAATCCCATAAATTGCTTCACGAACCGATGTGTCAACGGGTTCTGGATGGTCAAATTGACTAGCGTCGGCGTCCGAGATTGCCAATTGGCGATGGTTTCGATATTGGCGATCAGATAATCTCGCCAGGGTCTCAGATAACGGGTGTAGTAGAGGGCTAGAAATTTCGATTTGAGGCTGGGAATATCGACATGAATGGGGCACTGATTAGCGCAAGCCTTACAGGAGAGACAGCCTTGCATACTGGTATATACGTCATGGGAATAGTCATAAACCCCCCAGGCTTGAGTGAGAGTATTCCAGACTTTGACAGGTAACCTGCCGGGGCGTTCAAAGGGGTCGACCTTGGCGGCCTCTACTCGCCGCAGCCATTCCCGGAGTAGGCTGGCGCGGCCTTTGGGGGAATGGATGCGATCGCACATGCCCTTGTAAGACGGACACATCACATCGTCTGGATTGAAGTTAAAACAGGCGCCATTACCATTGCAACTGAACGCCGTTTCATAGTTAGCCTGCGCTGAGGTCGACACCTGTCGGTCAAAATGTCCCCGCAAAGGGGCTTCAACCTGCACGGTTGCAGCTGAAGCTCCATAAGGCGTGACAATTTTCCCCGGATTCAATTTATTCTCTGGATCAAAAGCAGCCTTGATTTTGCGCAAATCCTGGTACAGTTCTTCTCCAAAGAAAACAGGGGTGTACTCACTGCGAAATCCTTTACCGTGTTCCCCCCACATGACGCCGCCATATTTTCGCACGAGTTCTACCACGCGATCGGACACGTCCCGAATCAGTCGCTCATCGTCTGGCGCTTTCATATCTAGGGCAGGTCGAACGTGGACACAGCCTACGTCCACATGGCCGAACATAGCGTAATCCAGTTGGTATTCGTTCAGTAAGGCTTTGAACTCGCGGATATAGCGGAATAAGCAGGCTGGCGGGACAGCCGTGTCTTCAATAAAGGCAATGGGTTTACGCGCTCCCTGACGATTCCCTAGTAACCCCACCCCTCGTTTTCGCAACGCCCAGAGATTAATCATCTCTTCTTCATCCTCAGCCAAATAATAGCCAATGGCCTGCTGAGGTTGAGCTTGATTAGACTCAAGCCTGCGGCCTAACTGACTCACTTTCTGCTGGAGTTGAGCCAGCGTGTCGCCAGTAAACTCAACTAAGTTAATCACTTTGGCGTCGGCGATAAAATCTTTGACCCGAATATAGATCTCATCTTGTCGAGCGATCGCCAAAATCTTCTCATCGATGGTTTCGATCGCAGTGGGTTCTAACGCTAACAGAGCTTCCGTCGCCCATAAAGCATCGTCAAAACAGCGATAGTGGATCGCCAGTAGCTGCTTAAACCGAGGAACTTTAGTCAGCTTTAATTTGGCTTCGGTAATCACCGCCAGAGTTCCCTCCGATCCGGCCAAAATCCGGTTGAGGTTGAAGCTTTCTCGCCCTTCAGAATAAACCTTGGCCAGGTTATAACCAGTCATAAATCGAGGCATTTTGGGGAAGGTCTGCTCAATCAGTTCTCGCTTGGAGGCAACAATCTCATCCACCTGACGATAAATCTGTCCTAGGCGGCCAGATTGCTGTTTGAGTTCAGTCAAGGTGTCGAGGTTGACCGAGTGAGAGCGCCCAACCGCACCATCCGACAACACCCAAGTTAACTCCAAAATATGATCGCTGGTCCGTCCATAAATCCGTGACCCTTGGCCACAGGCGTCCGTGTTAATCATCCCTCCCAGGGTGGCGCGATTACTCGGAGCCAGGGAAGGGGCAAAAAAGACTCCATCAGGTTTTAAATCAGCATTCAGTTGGTCTAACACCACTCCCGGCTGAACTCGCACCCAACCCGCTTCTAGATTCACTTCTAGAATCCGATTCATATACTTGGAACAATCCAGAATAATGCCCGAAGAAAGGGATTGACCGTTCGTCCCCGTTCCTCCGCCCCTTGGAGAAAAGGTGATGTTTTGGAACGGCGCTTGGTTCGCCAACTGAAAGAGATGGATCAAATCTTTGCTAGTCCGGGGAAAGACAACTGCCTGGGGCAAGATTTGATAAATACTGTTATCCGTTGAGAGCATTAACCGACTGGCAAAATCCCCCCGCACTTCTCCCGAAAAAGGCGTTTTAGCCAATGCCTCTAAGAAACGCGCGGTATCTGGCTTCAAGCTTTCCTGAAGACTCAACTTGGGGATCATGGAAAAATTAGAATAGCAGTAACTAAAATTCTAACTATTCAGTCTGTTCAGGTTGTTACGGTGACTTTGGAGATGTCGTCTGATTTTACGATTAGAGTAGCAACACCCAACGATGAATTGGCTGTGAGCGCTTTACTTGAAGCCTCCTATTCGGTGCTGATGGGTTCAGGGTATGACCCAGCAACACTCTCAGCTGTACTTCCAGTGATAACCAGGGCGAATCCTAAGTTGCTTTTATCGGGGACTTACTATGTAGCTGAGGCCACAAGTCTTCGAATTGTTGGCTGTGGGGGGTGGACCCATGAGCAACCGGGTAATGGAGATATTAAACCTGAATTGGGTCACATTCGCCATTTCGCCACGCATCCAGACTGGATCGGTCAGACTATCGGTCGTTCTATTTACGCGGTTTGTGAGCAAGCGGCGCGATCGGCTGGAATGAGCTACTTCGAATGCTATTCCAGCCTGAATGCTGAAGGTTTTTACGCTGCTCTCGGCTTCGAAACGATCCGCCGAATTGAGGTTCGGATGGGGAATAATGAAATGCTGCCCAGCATTTTAATGAGACGTTCTATCTGAGTGATATCGGTATGGGAATATGACCAGATTTAGTTGGTCAGGGACGGGAAGGCACTATGCTCAAGCTGTGGCGAGGTAAGGGGCGAACCAGTATAGGGCGCAGCAGTTGCGGGTAACAATAGAGGAGTTCAATCAGCGGGCGCAGCGAGTGTGAAATCAGTTAGGATTTGTGCAGGTGGAGAAGTTTGTCAAAATCGGTAGTGAAGATGAATTTTTGGTTATGACCTGTCCAGTGTAGAGGGTTAATTTATGGCTGCTTATTCGGAACATTCTTAAATTCCTCTGAAAGTGTGAGGATCTCTAGTGAAGATTCATTTTCTGAACGTCGATCTGGAAATTGAGAGTTATCAAAATCTGCAGCCTATTGTTGAAGATTTTGGTGACAATGTTCTTAATTTATATTGTGGAGAGGCTCATGGTCACCATCTTGCAACTTTCGAGCTGGCTGATAGAAACGCAGATGCAGATTCAATCATTTCTCATTTCTGTCTGCTGATTGAATCTTTTGATCAGAAAGCTAAAAAGCTCTGGGATAATGCTTTTACAAGGGTTTTTGATATTGGATATGAAAGTGGCGCGGGGCGTATAACTTAAACCGGGAAAAATTTAACCCCAAAATCGGCTGAAACCCTTGTGGGCTCGAACCATTTCCCCGTAAGGCTTCCCGCCTTAAAATATACTCCTGGCGCGGAACCCAGAAGTTATTCATCTGAAATTCGTGCAGAGACTGTAGAGCGTGTGGCGGCAATTGGGGCTTCCATCAGAGTGACAATTTATCTCCCAAGTGAGGATTGTAACATGAGCTAACAATCACGTAGTTAAGGCAAACTCTAGGAGTGACGATGTAAACGAAAATAGCGAATTGTTTGACACTTGTTTACATTGAAGGCATTGGAACTCATGCCATCAGTTCCAATGCAGTTCGGATAAGCTCGATAGTTTGCTTATTAAAGACGTTTCATGCAACGTCTCTACGTAGGGCTTCCTGGACCAGGCAGAAACATTTGGTGCATGGGGGATTCAATGGGATGAAGAGCTGCTAAAGTACAAGGAAATTCGCTGAAATGCCTCAAAACCCTTGCATTAGATCAGCCCCATGTATCGTTCCACCC
>JAKSDM010001361.1 GCA_022360135.1 Pseudanabaenales cyanobacterium
AGGGTTTCTTGCATGGTCTCTAGATCATCCTCTGGCAATCCAAAAATATAGTTGCCAATCACATTAATCCCGGCCTTCTGAATTTTGCTGACCGTCTGACGAATATCCGTTTGGCCAACCCCTTTTTGAACGTTATCGCGCACGCGATCGCTGGCGGCCTCAATCCCCAGGGCGAGCCAATTAACCCCAGCTTGCTTAAGCTTGCCGAGCATTTCATCCCGCACAGTGTCTACCCGAGCATAGGCCCAGATATTCAGATCGTAGCCGCGCTCAATGATCAGATCGCAAATGCCGATGACGTGTTTGGGATTTAGAACAAACATTTCATCAGCAATTTTAATATTGCGAACCCCATATTGGTTGACCAGAATATCAATTTGAGAGATGACGTGCTCTGGGCTCCAGAAGCGATAGCTGTTAGTAAACCCCTTCATACCCAATTCTTTTTCACCATCTTTGAAGGGGGCTTGAATGCAGCAAAAACTGCAGTGAAAAGGACAGCCTAAGGTGGTGTAGAGCGCCGCATAGGGTTGGCGTTGTAGGCCATCAAAGCAGTGCCAATTGTGGGCGCGATACTTCTCCATGGGCAGCAGATCCCAGGCAATGCCCGGCATCTCGTTATCTAGATCTTGTAGCAACGGTGCGCTGGGGTTAAATTTGGCGTCTTTCCCTTCGAAATACCACAATCCCCTGACCTGACTAAAATCAGGCTGATCAGATTTGAGTGCTTGAAGCAGTTCTACTAGGGTATAAACGCCCTCACCCGCCGCGACAAAATTGGCGTCTTCTTCACGTAGACTCCGTTCGGGTAAAGCCGCCGCATGCCCCCCAATTAATATCAGGTTAAGGTTAGGAGCATGCTGCTTGATTGCAGTGCAGACAACGCTGGCTCCGGCCATCACTTGAGTTGAGGCGGAGGGTTGGTGACCATAGACGACAACGGCTGTCAGCAAAGGATTTAATGCTGAAACGCATGCCGCAGTTTCCTGAGGGCTTAGATTATCGGCGCAGGCGTCAATGATTTGAACCGAGAAACCATGCTTACGGGCGAAGGTCGCCATCAATCCTGCCCATACGGGAGGCTCAATGGCTGAGAGATCAGTGGCCAAAGATTGATAGATGCGCTTACGATTGGCTGGATTAACCAGAACTAGGTCTAGCTGACTATGCGCCATGATTATCGTCTCCACTCCTCATAAGATTGACTTGAATGCCTAAAACTAGTACTTTTTCGAGCTTAAAGGCTGTTTAGCAACTCACACAGATCTAAAATCTTTTGCTTCTTAAGGCTGGGAAAATTGCCAATGTAGAAGCCGTAAAAATGGACATGGTTTACATTTGGGTAATGCTGGTATTCCGTCTCCCCCACGATTTTTTTCAAATAGGGTTGTCGCAATTGATTACCGCCGCCAGACGTACCTCGGCGAAATTCTACCTTTGCCTGCCGTAACGCCGCCATCAAGCGGTCCCGCAAAGCATCATCCGGATGCTGGAGGACTAACGTAAAGGCATAGTTACAGCTGCCTTCAACTGCAAAGTCGGTCTGATATTTTGAGGCATCTAGGTTTTGTAGAAATAGCTTCAGATTTTCACTTCTCAGCTGATTGTTTTGATCCAGCCGCTTTAACTGAGAACGCCCCATGACGGCGTTAATTTCAGTGCTGCGAACGTTGTAGGCTGGGAAGGCGAAAATAAAGTCGGGATTCAAGTCAGGATGGTTTTGGTAGTAGGTCTGTTTAACCTCGTCTGATGTCGCTTCTCTGACCATGCCATGGGATCTGAACATGCGTAGCGTTTGATAAAGTTCAGAATTATTAGTGGAAATCATTCCTCCTTCAATGGTGCTCATGTGGTGAGCATAGTAAAAGGAGAAGTTAGACATTAGCCCAAATGTTCCTAACTTTTGACCCTTAAAGGTCGCCCCATGGGACTCACATACGTCCTCAATCAAGGGGACGCCACGCGCTTCTAGCTGATCCAGCAACCGTTGACTGAGGGCATTGTAGCCAAGGATATGGGTGATAAAGACAGCCCGGGTTTCAGAAGTTAGCTTCTGAATCACTTGCTCCTCATCCATCCCCAGTGTTTGAGGATTGATGTCGACGAAGATGGGTTTGAAACCACATTGAATCACCGATGCAATATCTGAGACCCAGGTTAGGGTCGGGACGATGATCTCACCGGGTCCATAAACCGCTTTCAAGGCGGCCATCGTCAACAGGTTGGCGGAGGAACCTGAGTTGACAAAAACACTATATGTTACCCCCAACCAGTCAGACCATTCTTGCTCAAACGCACGCACATTCTTTGACTGCGTCAAAATGGGATCGTCCTGTTTAAGGAACTCAATCACCGTGTCGAGATCGTCACGGGTAATGTTATTACTCATCAATGGCCAGTTCAGGTTAACCGCTACTGACTGTGCTCCCATCTCTTTCCCTGATGCCTCCAACTCTCTAAAAGGGTCCTTTAAATTCAATATCTTTGAGATCAGCGCGTTCTTCTGGCAACCATGCACTTGCTTTCACCATCTCATGAGCCGTGGCTGCAATTGTCCGGCCATTGGGATAAAAGTCATACTCTAACCCAGGTGTGGTGGGACAAGTAACCGGTGCAAAGGCTAAACGCTGAACCTGAACATCCCGCTTACCTTGCAATTTTTCAATCACTTGAGTGACAATTTCTGCACTGGCCCCGCATGTCGCCCAGCCATTATCAACCACGCACAAACGGCCTGTCTTGGCGACTGAGGCTGCGATCGTGTCGGCATCTAAGGGGCTGAGCCAAATCGGGTCAATCACCTCGGCTTGGATGCCCACGTCTTCTAGATATCGCTGAGCTCGTAGGCATTCAATTTGCATGTATGAAATACCCACTAAGGTGATGTCGTCGCCAGGGGCAGTGATCCGGGCTTTACCGGGTGCAACCGTGTAAGGCGATTCAGGGGTAGGTCCTTTTTGAAAATGGAGCAGGCGATGCTCCACAAACATGACCGGGTTTTCATCTTGCATCGCCGCTATCAGACAGCCCTTGGCGTCATAAGGCGTGGTGGGAGCGACCACCTTCAATCCGGGGATATGCATGAAAAAGGAATACAATCCCTGGGAATGCTGAGCCCCCTGCCCCCAACTCTTGCCAATCATGGAGCGGACGACTAGGGGAATATTAACCCTACCACCGTACATATAGTGGCTCTTGGCGGCTACGTTCACCAGTTGATTCATGGCGAGCATTAAAAAGTCCATCCGAATGTGGATGTGGACTGGTCTCAAGCCTGCTAACGCCATACCAACAGCGGCGCCGGTCATGGCGTCTTCCGCCAAGGGAGTGCCAAATACTCGTTCTGGGCCATATTTCTCTACTAGTCCACGGGTGGTCCCCTGGATGGCCTTAGGGTCATCCACATCTAAACCAAAGACAATGGTCGTCGCATCCCTGGCCATTTCTTGATCAGCCGCTTCTTGGAGAGCTTCGACATAGGAGCAAGTGCGAATTGAACTTTCACCCTCAACCGCTTCCATCCCTAACTTATCAGAGTCAGGATTATCGCTGACCTGAGGGCTGTCTTTAAAGACATGGGTATGGAGTTCAGACGCCGCTGGGAAAGGACTATCCTCAGCAAATTGAAATGCTGCTTGAATTTCGGCTTCGATTTCAGATTCGATTCGCGATCGCTCCTGTTCATCGACCAGCTGCGCCAGTTGCCTAACCTGATCCGACTCAATCCAAGCCCGGGCTTCCTCCGAAGAGCGATACCCTAAATGGTAATCTTCGTTTGGCCCAACATGCTCTTTCCAGCGATAGGTCATGCATTCAAAAAAGAAGGGACCTGCCGATGGATTGGTTCGTAAAGCCTGGGCCGCCGCATCAACCTTCTCGTAAATCGTGAAAAGATCATTATCTTCAATTCTCTCTGCCGGAATGCCATAGGCCCTGGCCCGGCAACAAATATCGGTTACTCGCTGCCTTAACCTTTGATGGGTGTGAATTGCATAGGAATTGTTTTCACAAATAAAAATAATGGGTAACCGCTTCAGAGCGGCAAAGTTCAGACTTTCATGGAGAACCCCCTCATCGACCGCCCCATCGCCAAAGAAACTCCCCACAATGCTGGATTGACGCCGATACTTCAAGGCGTAGGCATAGCCGATTGAGTTCGCCACCGTTGTGCCGACGACGGCTGAAGTCCCCATCACACCTGCTTCGGGGTAAATCAAATGCATTGATCCGCCCTTACCCCCCGTGCAGCCCGTCCCCTTACCATATAGCTCAGCGATCATCTGCTGCAGGTCGCCGCCTTTAGCTAGATACAAGGCATGACTGCGGTACGTCCCAAAAACAATATCTTCAGGCTTCAGCGCTGCACATACCCCCACAGAAACTGCTTCCTGCCCAATCGATAGATGCACTGGACTTTTAATTTTGTCCGTTGGATACACTTTGGCAATTTCTTCTTCTACCCGGCGAATCCGATACAACTCACGGTAGAAGGGTTCATACAGAGAAGTCTTATGCATGGGCCAGGGCCTTTTGAGGAAAATTGAGTAAAAACCAGGTGTAAGTTTCTGCTAAAGCATCCATTAATGCCGTTTTGGGCCGCCAGCCCATACTTAATAGGGGGGTTGACTCCAATGCCTTGAGAGGCATGCCATCAGGCTTACTCTGATCAAATTGCAGTTCGCCAGAATAGCCCACAACTTCTCGGATAGAGAAGGCTAATTCTCTAATCGACACATTAATTCCACCGCCGATATTAATTGGCAGAGGTTCATTGTAGTGCTGCATCAAAAAAGTACAAGCCTCGGCTAAATCCTCCACATAGACGAACTCACGTTTAGGGGTTCCAGTTCCCCAAATTTCGACAGCTGGCGCATCCTCCAGTTTGGCTTGATGCATCTTTCTGATTAAAGCTGGGACAACATGGGAATTTTCAAGACTAAAATCATCCCCAATACCAAACGAATTGGCTGGAATTCCACAAATAAAATTGGCCCCATATTGTTGCCGATAGGCCTGACACAGTTTGACGCCTGCAATTTTAGCCACTGCATACGCTTCGTTGGTCGGTTCTAAGGGACCTGTGAGTAACACCTCCACAGGCATCGGCTGCGGGGCCAGCTGGGGATAGCTACAAGAACTGGCTAAATAAAGCAGCTTCTTAACACTGTGACGGTAAGCACTCTCAATCACATGACACTCGATCAACAGATTATTTAACATCAGCTGCGCTGGGTAACGCTGGTTAGCCAAAATACCGCCAGATTCCCCTGCAGCTAAAAACACATAGTCCGGCTGCGCCTCAGAAAAGAATTGATCAACAGCGTTAGCTTGAGTTAACTCAGGTTCAGCCCCCGGTTGCCCCACAAGCTCAATATTGCTTTGCCTTTCAAGTCGCCGCACAATGGCGGCGCCAATTAACGTATCGCCACCTGCGACATAAATCTTACTATTCTGCTCCACAGCGACCCTCTGAGATGACTGATATCTAAGAACAATTAAGCAGATTCTTGATGGACTAACTCATGAAAAGCATCAATGGCCTGACTAGAACGAATGGCTTCTTGCTCCCGGTAATCTTGTTGCAGAGAATCGTAAAAAATAATTTGACTACCTGAAAATTCAAATTGAAACGGCACATGGATCAGTCGGTTTAACCTTTCTCTAACCTCTGCCTGACGATCAGGCGGAACAAACAGCAGCAAAAAGCCGCCGCCGCCAGCTCCTGTTAGCTTACCACCGACTGCGCCTGCAGCTCGGGCCAAATCATATAGTTCATCAACCTTCGAATTAGAAATTTTAGCCCCTAAACCCCGTTTAACTTGCCAGGCTTCATGCAATAACTCCCCAAAAGCGGTGAAGTCCCTTCCCCCTGTGATCACATCTAAGCCCTCATCGACCAAATCCTTCATAATACGCAGCTGGCGACGCTTGCTGTCTAGGTTGTGAACATAGCTACTGGCGACATCAGAAGCTGTACGGATAATGCCCGTGTAAAACAGCATCAAATGGGAATTTAATGCTTTCAGACGTTCCCTTGAAACGGTAACCGGGCGTACAGAAATCTCACCATTGGGCAAAAAGTTGATATGATTAAACCCGCCATAGGCCGCACAGACCTGATCCTGAGACCCTACAGTTTCCTCCAGCAAATCTTGCTCGACATGGATACTTTCCTGGGCCAGCTGATGTTGACTGGTCATTTGCCCTTTTAACGCGTAAAGCGCATTGAGCAAACCCACGGTAAAAGACGAGCTTGATCCCATACCGCTACGAGCAGGTAAATCACCATCATGGTGAATTTCTATTCCTCTATCAATTTTCAGATAGTTAAGGATGGCCCGCACCGATGGGTGCTGAATATCATCAATGGTCTGACAATTTTCAATTTTGGAGTAAACAACCCTAAACTGATGCTCAAAAAATGGCGGCAAATATCGACAGTTCAAGTAGCAGTATTTGTCGATGGTTGTCGCCAACACAGCTCCGCCATGACCTTTGTACCAGGTGGGGTAGTCTGTACCTCCGCCCAGAAACGAAATACGGAAAGGTGTTCTACTGATAATCATGATAATCTCCTCATCACCGAATCAGGTTCATTAAACCGTTGACATAATCCCGAATAGGTTCTCGGGCTGGAGGCACAATCTCAGCTTTGGGGGGCAATTCATTTATGCCGAAGAATTGTAAAGCTTTGCTTTCATGACTGCAAGTTAATTCTCCCGAAAGAATATTTCCCGTAATGATAATGTCAATCAGTTGGACAACATTATCTGGATAAGTCACCACCCGGTCAT
>JAKSDM010000800.1 GCA_022360135.1 Pseudanabaenales cyanobacterium
ATGCGAAACATTTTGGCGCACCAATATGACAAAATGGACCCCGAGATTGTTTGGGATGTGGTTCATCGAGATATTCCAGAATTAATCGCCCTGCTTAAACCATTGGTAAGCTGATGTGCCATTCAAGCTTGCTTCGTAGATTAGGTTAAGCGGTCATCAAGCCCGGCTCCAAAGGCCATGGACACAACCAACAGCCCAACCCAACCTGCCCAACGCCGCCGCACCGACCCGCCACCCCACTCCTCAGTCATCGCCGCCGACGGACAAGGTAAGCCTCAATGCAACTCACCGTCGCATCCTGCTCATAAGCCGCAGCCCCTTCGCCGCAACTTCCACCGCGTCGGAGCCAGCTTGGAGATTGGATTGAGCGCCCTATCAACCTTGACAAGACCCACCGAAGTTTGCCCAAAAGTGAACCCCAACCTTATTCCTGGTCTTGTCCCTGCCCTGCGATCGCATGAGTCTCACCGCTCATGGCATTGCGATCGCGATGGGTCTCACCGTTCACGGCATTGCGATCGCGATACGATGACTCTGATAAAACATTGACACAGCCATTGGGTGAGGATGCGCATCGCAAACCGCAACCAGCCTCACCAAAACCGCAGCGGACCTCCCTCAAACCGAGGTTGACCTCCCTTCAAACCGAGGCTGGTCTCCCTCAAACCGAGGTTGACCTCCCTCAAACCGAGGTTGACCTCCCTCAAACCGAAGCTATAGCGGTTCTCAATTGCATTGACTATACCCTACACCCTACACCCCGCCTTCACGAGATGTGTTCAACCCAAGTGAGAATTGCTATAGCTCCCTCCAACAATCAAGAACTCACCAGGGGTTGGCGATTCTCACAGCCAACATGAAGGGCGCGATCGCCAGCGCCTGTCAGATGCGGTTTGTGGCGCAGGCTACCTTTCTGGATGTGAGTCAGTAATTTAAAGATTTGACGACAAATTTTCCCGAATGCTAATCGCATGTTAACTAGATGTTAATTGCGGCCTGCAGTGAATATGCAAAGCTAGGGGAAGTGTTAACGGCTCAAGAAGTTAAGGGGCGGGGTGGTGTAGACATTTAATCACCCCTTCAACTTAGTGATCACGGGTAGGGCGAAGCATTTCGTCAAAAGCTTTAGGAGAAAAACCGTGGCTTATCAGCGCAAAAAGCGCACTCAGGAAGAGCACTCTCAGCTCTCTGTGCAAAGTCAGAAAAGTAGTCTGTTTGCCTCGCCGGATCTAGAGACTGCCGATTCAGAAGAGTCTCTCTCAGACGGGTTCGCTAATCACGCCCCTAGCCTGGAAATGCGTCGGCAGCGGGCCAGCCAGCCAGACTACGACTTTGGCAGCATACCGCTGTTTGCACCTAATCGCGCTGTGCAGCGACGACCTCCTTCACCGTTGATCCAGGCGGAAAGGAAGCCCGAGGGTGTTTCAGGGGGGGGCAGCGCGGTGAACCTGACCCCTAAGGGCAGTGGCCGCCCGCTACCCGCCTCGGTCGTGAGTAAATTTGTTCAGGCGGGCTATCCGGAGGTGAAAAAGGCTCGCCTCCATGTGGATGATGAGGCGGCCCAGAGCATTCAGGCCAGGGCCTACACCCAGAAAGAAAATATTGTTGTGCAGTCGAGCGGGGCGAATGATCCCAAGTTGTTGGGGCATGAGGCCACCCATGTGGTGCAACAGAGTCAGATGGCCCTGAAGCCAGATGTCAAGGGCGCGCCAATCAACGCCAATCCAGCGCTGGAGCAAAATGCGGATGACAATGGCGATCGCATTGCCCGCAACGAACCAGTAATGGTAAAGGGGGTTAGGACTCTCAATAAACTGGCGGGAACCACTAATAGCCCTGAATCTAGCCAGCCCATGCAGAGGGCGATAAGCGAACCACAGGGCAATCAGGTAATGCAACGGAAGCCAGGTGCCCCCCGTAGAAGCAACTCCTTACCAACAAGACTTGATGATCCTCAGCCGGTAGACTCCTTACCTCGGGCTTCTACTTCAGTCATAGGGTCAGAACCAGAACGAGGCGAGTTAGAATCACAAGACTCTTCCGAGTATCTTACATTTGCAATCGAATCAGAGTCAGCCGATTTAGGGTCAGGGTCAGATTCCGATGAAGAGCCCATTCCAGGAGTTGACCGAAGCCCCGGTGAAACAGATTCCCCACCAACAAGACTTGGACCTCAGGCGAACAACCTACCTAGAAGAGATTTCCCACCAACAAGACTTGAACCTCAGGCGAACAACCTACCTAGAAGAGATTCCCCACCAACAAGACTTGAACCTCAGCCGGTAGACTCCTTATCTCCGGCCGCTCGAGTAACAACAGAAATAGAAGACAATCCCGCATCCGATCGAGGACAAGCGTCTGGCTCCAACCAGCCTAACCCGCCTGAAGATTCTGGTGGAGTGATGACTGTCGATGAGCTTCGTACAGAGGGCGGAAAACCGAAATCCATCCTTGGGAGATCCAAACTTGGGAAACCCATCTTGGGTACGGGTACTTATCGGCAGATCTACTTCAAACTCATGGCCTATGACTCAATTCGCTACAGCAAAGAGAAGGGCAACCAAAAAATCAGAAGATTGAAAAAAATTGAAAAACTGATCGACAAATGGCTGGACAGGGGCAAACTGTATTGGAAGAGGCTTGGGGCTACTCAATCTAAGAAGGACCTCATAAATAATCGAGAAAACGTTCTCAAGAGATTAAAAGGCCAGGTTCGGAAAGAGTATGAATCGCAAGCGGCTCAAAGAAATCAGTTGTTTAATCAAAATGAACAGCCGCAGCCGGGTCGCGGCTTTAGGCTGCGGCATGATTATCTTGGTGTTAGGACGGTTGAGGAATTTCAGGACGCGACTCGTCGGACATTTAAAAGGCGGGATGAAATCCTCAGAACGATGGATGGTCTCCTAGATCAGTATCTCAAATATAAGCATCAACGGGTCACCGAAGAAGGACAGCGAAAGCGTATAGAGCTTATACACCAAATACGTGAGCTTGCCCAACTGTGGCAGAAGAAGTACGAACGCAAGATAGCTATCTATAAAAAATATCAAGATCTAAACCAACGACCAGGGGCTGAGAAGCAGTATAAAATACCGAGTGAACTAGAACAGATTGGTGATATTGACCACTATTTCTCAGGGTTAATTGCTAGACTCACGGGTGTGAAAGCTCTACACCAGGGCGCTCTCGGTGATCGTTTGGGGCGTTCTAACCCGCTAGATCAAACAACAAACAAGACACTGGCAAAGTTGGGGGACAAATACGACCAGCTAAAGGCCAAATATGGCAACTACACAGGCGATCCTGTCTGGTTCTTCAGCCATGCTGTACCCGAGATTGTCCACCAAATAGCGCCCAATTTCGGGCAAAAGAGCAAATTCGAGCTGGAATTACGCTTCCCTGTGCAGCCAGGCGTCTTTGTGGGGGGGCGAATCATGATGCAGGTG
>JAKSDM010000880.1 GCA_022360135.1 Pseudanabaenales cyanobacterium
CCCATGATGCGGGTGGGATTACCCTAATGGATGTGAAATTGGCCCGCAAGATGAACGAACTGGCTCAGTAAGGGACTTAGGTGATTCCAACGACAGGTAGATGACGTTGCATGCAACGTCTCTATGGTCTCTATGAGCTAATTTTCGGGCTTATCCGAACGAGACTGGGCAAAGGCCCTAATCGCTATCAGCTATCAGCCGTCAGCCATTAGTTTTTGGACCGACGGCTGATAGCTGATGGCCTACTGCTTAAAGACTGTTTATCCAATCAATCAACTGGGTTAAGGGGTGCAGATAACCAAGGACTGGCTATGGGCAATATAGACTTAGGGCCAAATCTTCTTAGTAGGCCAAAGGCGCCATCCCATGATTTTCTCTCCCTCTCAACACGTTATCAAATACAACATTACTCCTGACAGCAAAGGGGTATGTCTTAGAATCTGGGAGCCTGCGCCAATCACCGTAAAACGAGTGAAACCCTATCTATTTTCAGTAAATTACAGACTGCCTTCAGAGGAATCAGCCAAGGCGTTAGTCAACCGTTACCTGATTGCTAGTGGCGCAAGCGCTGTCGAACCTGCCAAATTACCTCGCAGAGGCCATCTTAGAGTTCTCCCGAACCCAACCGATGAAATTTGGTGTTAAGCACTACCAAACTCGCCAATCCTCCCAATCTAGATTAAAGATAGATGTATTAGGGAAGGCGGTGGGATTGCCATTCCGCTCAAGCCGTTTACGCAACTCCTCTAGCATTGGCTCCTGTCGGGGTAGGTCATCTACCAGCGCTTGCGGCGCAATACCCTGGCTAAGCGCAAAATCGATCGTTGTGCCCGCCGCCGCCCCAACCGACCATTCAAAGGAGTGAACCCGATAAGCCGCTGCCGCGATCGTACTGGTGGCAATGCTCTTACCTGCCACTATCAGGTTGTCGATTTGCTGAGGAATCATCGCCCGTAGGGGAATTTGGCCAGGATAGGCTTGACCGTGGGCCCGACGAACCCCGTCTCGCTCTGTATTGCCAGGGGTTTCTGGCGGCGATAGGGTCATACAAGGATGAAAGTCAATGGCGTATTGGGCAATGCCGACTGAATCTGGATAAATGGTTGAGCGCGTCCGTCGCCTAATCGCCTCAGGCGGAGTGCGATTCTCAATAGCCCGGGTGGTTTCCAAGCCAGCTAAAGCCCACCATAAGTGAGAGAACATGCGCTCAGGCAGAGTACTGCTGTAGTACTCGTCTCGATAATCTGCCTTAGAGATATCGATTTCATTGATCATAAAGCCATTTGCAAACCCATAGGAAGGACGTCCAATAATCCGCCGAGCTTCTCGGATATAAGGATGCTTAGAGAGTCCGTGCGCAGTGCCCATAGGCGTTTCAAATCCTGACAAAAAGCGATGATTGGGATGCGGCTGTTTAATCCCCTCCCCTAACTGAGAATCGGTTTCGCCTTCCACTAACCAGTGATAATAGCTGTAGGCATTTTCCTCGCCTCTTCGCAGGGTTTCGGTCCGCAGTCCACCCATCCAACCGCCGGGGTTAAGTTGGCCCCTGGCTTCCAACTGCTCATGAGAATAAATTAAGTTGTCCTGTGCGGTGCCTGGCCGGTAGTCATTGCCCCAGGTCCAGTTTTGCATCGAGATGTCGCCCGGTTTTGGCGCAGAAACCCCGAAAACCTTTTCTTTGGGTCTAGGCTTGGGAGCCCAAATGCGTCGGTAGGTAAAGACAAAGTCAAAGTAATTAATGTTCTCCCGGGGTCTTTCATAGCTGAAGTAAGGTTCGTACTCCAGATAGTAGGGAGGCGCCTCTTGGGATTGAGGTTCCTCGGTCTGCTCCATGGCGAAGGTATAGGTGAAGCCTTGAGTGCAGAAAGGATCTTGAGACACGACTGGGGAAGAGGGATTGATATGGGAGCGGAAATCTAAGCCAAGCCGGTAAGGAACACCAGCTAGAACAATCACTTCTCCCGTCTCAGTCGCCTCGACTACATACCAGTCGGCTGGTCTAGGGCGCTCTGCATCCGCCTCGTCGGGCGGTTTGGGAACAAAGCGAATAATTTGCTTGAGGAAGCGCTCGGAGTCTTGGTACCGATAAGCCTCTTCAATCGTGTGGGAGAGCGGATCGGTATTAAGGGGCGGCGTATCTGGGGCTGGTGTGTGTTCAATGGCGATCGCACTCTCGATCATCCGACCATCTTGACTAATCACTAGGTCTTTAATCACCGTTGAGGGAAACCATTTGAGTTCGCCATCCCCCTGTTTGGCGGCCTCCTGGAGCTGCCGCCAAAGGATTTCATGGGCGTCGTTAGGGAAAAAACAAGAGACACTCACCCAACAGTCGCCTGGATTGAGCCGCCGATACTTGCGTTCAATCCGTTGGCGCAGCTCATTATATCCACTGGCATAGAAGAGCAGTTCTCGTTGCCGCTTGGCTTCATCCAGGGCTGAGGTGCCCTGGGATGAGATCTGGCCTCCCAGCCAATCGGTCAAGTCCGTCATGCAGACAGTGCGTCCAGCCTTAAGGCTTTCATAAGCGGTTGCGGTTCCGGCCAGCCCCCCTCCAACTACCAGCAATTCACATTCAATCGTCTGGTCGGGCGCTCTGGGGATGGCGGCAAGCACTGGCGAAGCGGCTTGGGCGAATATAGAAGGACCCGTAGACAGAGGCGCAGTAAACACAGCCAAGGTGGCGCTGATAAAACAGGTAGAAAGTCTGCAGCAGAAGCGATTGGCCATCTCACCTTCCTTAATCTTCTAGCTTAAGTCGATACCCAAACATTTCTGTTATGTCATGAAATATGTCATGAAAGCGGAAAATAATAAAGGCTGTTGCTGAAAAGCATGGACATCAGGATTGGCAGGCGGTTGGATAATTTTGTCGGATCTTTGCCTGAGTTTTTCACTTTTGGCAACTAGACTATCTACCCATCCATTGTGATCAGGCGCTGCGCTTAATCGCCAACAAGGTATTGCGATACGCATTGCATTTTCCATAGCAGGGGTTGAGGTGGTTCAATAAAATAGATTATGCGATCGCATTCTGCGCTAAGTGTGTATTGCAAATATTGCAAAATTGCTAAAAGTGGTCTATGAGAATCCTCCTCGTAGAAGATGATGAATCCATCGTAGACGTTCTGACAACCATCTTGGCTGAGCGAAACTATCGGGTTGATGTGGCCAGAGATGGACAGATAGGCTGGCAGATGGCCGAGACCCAGACCTATGACCTAGTCCTCTTAGATGTGGGGCTGCCAAAACTGGACGGTATTAGCATATGTCGACGATTACGGCAGGTTGGCAACCAGGTATTGGTGATGCTGCTAACTGCTCGAAACTCCACTACCGACAAATTATTTGGTTTAGACGCGGGGGCAGATGACTATGTGGTTAAACCTCTGAATCTTCAGGAGTTGACTGCTCGCATCCGGGCGCTGCTTCGCCGCCGAGGCGCAATTGCTTCACCAGTCTTGGAATGGGGCCATCTTAGGCTAGACCCCAACCGGCGTGAAATAACCTATGAGGGGCGACTCTTGCAATTCAGCCACAAGGAATATCAGCTGCTAGAACTTTTTCTCCAGCATCCTAATCGGGTCTTGAGTCGCAGCGCCATTGTCAACGATGTCTGGAGCTTGGATGAAACCCCTCCCAACGAAGATACGGTCAAATCCCATATCAAAAGTATTCGCCGCAAGTTAGACGCCTTTGGCGTCCGGGATTTGATTGAGACTCTGTATGGGCAGGGCTATCGCCTGAATCCTGAGTATCGGCTAGAGCAACCCCAGATCGCTGAACAAACCTCCACGGAACAGGAAACTTTAGAACTAGCCGTCTCCAAAATTTGGCAGCGCACCAAAGGGTCTACCCTGGAGCGGCTTGACTCCCTGCAACAGATGATTTACTTTTTGCAGTCTGGAACGTTAGACAATGACCTCTTGCAGAGCGTTTCCCACAGCGCCCACAAGTTAGCAGGGTCTTTAGGAACATTTGGCTTCCAGACGGCGTCTCGCTTGGCTCAACAATTAGAAGCCTTGCTCCAGTCCAAACTGCCTCAAGAAGTTTTGGCCCAAAAGGCCCAACAACTCGTCACCGCCTTATATGAATCATATGAATTATTAACAGAGGAACCGATCGCAGGCGCAGACGATACCCCCAAGGGTAATCTGGCGGGGCCAATTTTGGTCAATGAGGAGTGGCCTTTGTTGCTGATCATTGATCAGGACCATGACTTGGCTGAGAATATTGCTAAAGAAGCCAATGTGTGGAAAATCCGAACTGAGATAGCGCCAGATCCGGCTGTCGCCAGAGAGCGGATCGCCCATAATCGGCCGGATGTGATCTTGTTCGACACTCCCCTCAATGATAAAGACAAACAATCGATGGCGTTTCTGCAAGAAATTGCAAACCGTGATATTCCCATTCCCGTTATTGTTTTCTCAGCGCCGGAGACGGCGAATGACCGACTAGCCTTGGCGCATTTAGAGGGACAAACCTTCTTACAGAAACCCGCGCCCTCAAATCAGGTCCTTAGAGCAGTCAACCAAGCTTTGCAGGCTAATCCCACAATCGTAAAAATCCTGGCGGTTGATGATGATCCTCAAATTTTAGCGGTTTTAAAAGCGCTACTCGATCCACAGGGCATAGAACTGGTTGGCTTGGAAGATCCGACTCGTTTCTGGGAAACCCTAAAATTGACCCAACCCGATTTGCTGATCCTTGACATCTCAATGCCTGGCGTCAGCGGGTTGGATTTATGTCGATTGGTTCGCAGTGACTTTGAGTTAAATTGGCTACCCATTCTTTTTTTAACGGCTCAGGACGATTTGCTCACTCTACAGCAAGTCTTCAAGGCGGGGGCGGATGATTATTTGCCTAAAGTCCTAATCGCTGAGGAATTGGTTACCCGGGTGCGCAATCGGCTACAGCAAAGCCGCATGGCTAGGAGTCAGCTGGAGATCGATTTATTGACCGGTTTGGCCAACCAACACCGGGCCATCCAAGGGTTGAATCAACTGCTTCATCTCGCCAGTCGCTCTCAACAGCCTGTCTGTCTAGTGGTGCTGGATTTGGATGGCTTCAAGCGAGTTAATGATCACTATGGATTTATCCAAGGGGATAGGGTGTTGCGGCAGTTTGGCTACTTCCTCCAGCAGCAGTTTAGGGCTGGGGATGTGGTGGCTCGTTGGGGCCGGGGAGAGTTTGTCGTTGGCCTATATGGAATCAGACGGGATGAGGGGGTGGAGCGTCTGGCCGAGATTTTAGAAGATTGGCGATCGCAACCCTTGACTACTCCGGATGGCAATCCTCTAAGGGTCAGTTTCAGTGCTGGCATTGCCCAGTACCCGGTTGATGGCTCAGCTCTGCAAATGCTTTATCGGACGGCAGACGCCATGCTTTACCAGGCGAAATACGCCGGCAGAAATCGCATCTTATCCGCTGGCTGGCGACCTTTAACAGGGGCTGTCGCTTCTCAAATAGATGTGGTGCTGATTCATCCAGAAAACGAGTTGGCCCAACCTATTTTATGGGCCTTGGAAACCCGAGGATATCATACTCGATGGCTGCGGTTCGGCCAGGAGGCGATCGCCGCCCTCAGCGGCGAAAGTCCAAGTCTTAAGCCCCGCTTAATACTTCTGTCACAGGACCTATCAGATATTGACGGATTGAATGTTCTCAAACAGTTAGGGGTCAATATTCTGCAGCAATCTCGCACTATTTTTCTACTCAGCAATCCTGACTTAGTAGAATCGGCACAGGGTTTAGGTATCTTTGACTATGTTTTAAAGCCTTTGAACGTTACGGTCTTGATGCAGCGTTTACGTCAGACTTTGTTGATCCGTTCTTAGCCGGACCTTGGCTTTTCGTAACCTCTTTGGAGATGAGTTAGGGTATAGAGTAAGGGGCTGAAACTGGGTGATCAGGATCAGGCGATAGACAGTAGGCGGCTATCTACCAGCGCTGGCAATGACCGTTAGACATGGAAGTCGCTAAATTGTCGTGATTTTGGCGACAATCAGTCTTTTGAAGATTGGATTAGATTTATTTTCTAAGGAGTATATAGCGGTTTTTATTTGCCTTGACGACACCCTGCACCCTATACCTTGGCTTCACTAAGATGTATTCAGCACCAGCCAGAATTGCTATATGGATGGGGTGCAAGGATAGCTTTCCAATCAGCTGGAGGTAAATAGTCATGGCGCCTAAGCGAGTTCTGATTATTGATGATGAAGCGGATATTCGGGAAGTAGTCCAGGTGAGTTTGGAAATTATGGCTGGCTTGGAGGTGATTTTAGCCAGTTCTAGCCGTGAAGGCCTGATTCAAGCCGAGACTGCACAACCCGACGCCATTCTGTTGGATCTAATGATGCCTGAAATGGATGGCCTGACTGTATGTCGGCAGCTTCAGGTCAATCCTAAGACCCAAAACATCCCGATTGTTCTGTTAACCGCCAAGACACCGATCTCCGACCAAGACTGTTTTACTCAATTGGGCGTCAAAGCCGCGATCGCCAAGCCCTTTAAACCCGTCAGGCTAGCGGAACAGCTGTTGACAGCATTGGGATGGAGTTAGGGATAATATTTATAGTTGATGGATTCCTACCTTACAGCTTTAACCATAAACTTCAGGAATCCTGATAAGAAATTAGACGGACCAAAAGAAATTCTCTGATTTCTTCGAAACTTTTTGTAAAAGAATGCATGTAAGACAGTTGAGACAGATACTTTTGAGTTCCCTCTTCTGAGCCAATTCTAAGTACATAAATTGGATAAAAGTATATCTAGATAAAATATATTGAACGGGTTACTGATGTTAGAAGTGTCGATCTACTAGTAAATCTGACTGACTGTGTTGTATTCATGACTAACTCTGCTGTAGAAAGTCGAGCTGCGCACACTGCATTTAAGGGAAGCATTCTGGTTGTCGATGATGCGCCAACGAATTTAAAGCTGTTAGCCAAAACCTTAACCCTGGAAGGCTATGAAGTCTGTACTGCATCCAGTGGTCAGCTAGCGCTCCAGACTATTCAGGCGACACAGCCTGATTTGATTTTGTTGGACATTAAGATGCCAGTGCTAGATGGCTATGAGATTTGTGAGCGTCTCAAAGCAGATGAGAAGACCAGCGGTATTCCGATTATTTTTCTCAGCGCTGTTAACAACCCCATGGACAAAGTTAAAGGATTTTCCGTTGGCGGTGTAGATTACATTACCAAACCTTTTCAGCGTCAGGAAGTGATTGCTCGGGTCGAAAACCAGCTAAGAATTTGCCGACTGCAGCAACAGCTTGAAGCGCAAAATGCTCAACTCAAGCAAGAAATTTGTGAACGTAAGCGGATTGAAGATGAGCTGCGGGCTTCTGAAACAGAGCTGCGAGGGTTATTTTCAGCCATGACTGATGTGGTCATGTTGCTGGATGCTCAGGGACGCTTTCTAAAAATCCCATCGACCAATCTAGAAAACCTCCATAAACCGGCTGAGGAGTTATTGGGCAATACCCTGCATGAAATGTTGCCAGCGGTTCATGCAGATAGATTCCTGAGTTATATTTGGCAAGCGCTCACCACCCAGCAGACGACCCATTGTGAGTATAGTTTGCCGATTGCAGCGCAAGAGACGTGGTTTGACGCCCGGATATCTCCGATTTCTTCGAATGAAGTTGTTTGGGTGGCGCGAAATATCACCGAGCGGAAGCAGATGGAGGAGGCCTTAAGAGAAAGCCAAGAACATTTTGCGACCTTAGCTAGGACAGCTCCTGTGGGTATCTTCCAGACAGATGCTGAGGGCGTTTGTTACTACGCCAATGAATGTTTATGCACAATGGCGGGATTATCCTTCGAAACCTTTCGGGTAGAGGGGTGGACCCGGGCTATTCATCCCGATGACCGCGATCTAATCGTATCGGAGTGGCGGGCTGCTGCTAAGGCCGGGAAACGCTATCGCTCTGAATATCGATTGCAGACCCCAGAGGGTATGGTTCGCTGGGCGGTGGGTCAGGCTACGCCGGAATGGGACGCCAATGGCAATTTGATGGGCTATGTGGGTACGGTTACCGATATTAGCGATCGCAAGCAGGCGGAAGCGGCGCTGCAGTATCGAATTAAATTAGAACAACTGATCAACAGTATCTCGACTCAATTTATCGACCTCAAACCCAGAGACATTGATCAAGGGATTGAAGACGCCCTGCAGAAAATTGGCGAGTTTACGGAGGTTGACCGCTGCTACCTGTTTTTAGTCACCGATGACGGCTGGCGAATGAGCAACACCCATGAGTGGTGTGCAACGGGGGTTGAGCCTCAGAAAGGGCGTTTACAGCGGATATCTGCGGAGAGAATCCCCTGGGCAATGAAAAAATTGAAGCAATTCGAAGTTTTGTCTGTCCCTCAGGTGACTGAGCTGCCGACCGAAGCCATTGCCGAGCAGACAGAATGGCTAGCTGAATCGCTTCAATCTTTCCTCTGTGTGCCCATTGTGTATCATGGTCAGCTTTTTGGCGTTGTCGGATTTGATGCTCTCAGCCAACCCCAGGTTTGGGCAGACACCAGTATTAATCTACTGCGACTGATTGGCGAGATTTTCGCCAGTGCTCTTGAGCGCAAACGAACCTTGGAGCAGCTCCAGCGTAGCTACCTGCGTTACGAGATGGCGACCCAGGCGGGCAATGTTCAGGTATGGGAATTGAATCTAGATCCCCAGGAAGATAGCGTCCAGAGTTACCTAAATAATTGGAGTTTGCTGATTCACCCCGATGACCGACCGACGGTGTTAGCCGCGGTTAATCACCATATCGAAGCCCAGACGCCCTCCTTTGAGATCGAGCATCGAATGATGGAGGGTAAGGGGGAGCCTAGCTGGGTGCTGACTCGCGGCACTGTGATCCAGGATGCTAATGGGGGGCCGCTGCGGATGATTGGAACGGATACAGATATCAGCGATCGCAAACGGGCGGAAGAGAAACTGCGCACTACTACCTCTCGCCTCAGCACCTTAATTGAAAGCCTACAGGCGGGCGTCTTAGTTAAAGATGAAGCGGGACAAGTGGTCTTGGTCAACCAGGAATTTTGCGATTTGTTTGATATTCCAGAATCCCCTGCGGCGCTCCTGGGCGCCGACTCTCGCCAAATAGCGAAGCGGAGAACCGTATTGGCGGCAGACCCCGATGGCTTTTGGGCTCGACTCAAGCAGATTGCTCAGCAGAAGCAAATTGTTGTGGCTGAAGAAATTCTCCTGGCGGATGGCCGTATCCTTGAGCAGGATTATATTCCCATTGTTTCCGAAGACGGCTACCAAGGAAATCTGTGGCAATACCGAGATGTCACCGTGCGCAAACGCATGGAGGAGAAGATCAGGCGCAGTGAAGAGCGTTGGCAGCTCGCCATCCATGGGAATAATGCCGGTATCTTCGATATCAATTTTCAGGCGGATGAGGTCTTCTTCTCAAGTCGCTGGAAAGAAATTCTGGGATATCAAGACCACGAGCTGAGGAATGACAACCAAGAATGGTTGAACCTTCTCCATCGCGAAGATAAAGCTCGGGTGATGGCGGCTAATCATGCCTATCTCTCTCAAGCCATTCCCAAATACGCGGTTGAGTATCGTCTGCGATGCAAGGACGGCGCCTATAAGTGGGTGATGAGCCAGGCCAAGGCAATTTGGGACGCCGATGGCGCCCCCCTGCGCCTGGTCGGTTCAATGGCGGATATCAGCGATCGCAAGCAGCAAGAAGCCGCCCTGGCCAAGCGCGAACGCTATCTAGCGGTTTTGGTCGAAGTGGAGCGCTATCTACTAGCAGCCATGGGAAATGAGGTCCCCTATACCAACGTGCTCAGGCTACTGGGGCAGGCGTCTGGCGCTTCGCGGGTCTATCTGTTCGAAAATCATCGGGATGTTGAGGGCGAATTACTGATGAGTCAGCGGATGGAATGGCGCGCTCCCGGAATCCGTCCTGAAACCGACCGACCGCCTTTGCAGAATGTATCCTATCAGGAGTTCTTCCCCCGTTGGACCGAAACCATGTCGCAGGGAGAATGCATCAACGAAATCATCACCGACTTCTCTGAATCGGAACGCGCTATTCTGGCCCTTCAGGGGGTTCTTTCAGTGCTAATTTTACCCCTCATGGTCGACGGTCAATTTTGGGGATTTATTGGCTTTGATAATTGCCATCGGGCGCGCGCCTGGCTTTCTTCGGAGGTGAGCCTGTTGAAAGCCGCCGCATCGGCAATCTCTCTACACCAAGAGCGCAAACAAGCAGAAAATCGATTACGAGAAGGGGCCGAGCGGGAACGAACCACCCTTGGCATGGTTGAGCAGATGCGCCAAACGCTAGACCTGCAGCAAATCTTCAAGGCGACTACGCAAGAACTCCGTCGTATCCTGAAGTGCGATCGCGTAGTTGTCTATCGATTTAACCCCGACTGGAGTGGAGAATTTGTAGCTGAGTCAGTGGGCGCTGGCTGGCTCTCTGTGCTCGAAAGCATCCCCACCCTTGGTGAAACCGTTGTGGAGGATGACTGCTGCATCGTTCGACAATTTGGCCAACTCGGTCATCTCAACGTCGATGCTGATCCGTCGACAACCCGTCAGGAAACTTACTGCCAGAGTAATTACCGATGCGCCAGCGATATCTATAGCAGTCGCCTGAAGCCTGATTACATCAATTTTCTAAAACAGTTTCAGGTCAGGGCTTATCTAACCGTTCCCATCTTTCAAGGCGAACAGCTTTGGGGCTTACTGGCTAGTTATCAAAATGCCGGCCCGCGCCATTGGCAAGCCAGTGAGATTGGGTTGGCGATTCACATCAGCACCCAGCTAGGCGTCGCCTTGCAACAAGCGGAACTCTTAACCCAGACTCAGCATCAATCTCAAGAACTCGAAAAAGCCAAAGAAGCGGCGGAAGCCGCCAACCTAGCTAAAAGCGAATTCTTAGCCAACATGAGTCATGAACTGCGGACGCCCCTCAATGCAATTTTGGGGTTTGCCCAGGTGATGAGTCGCGATTCCTCCCTTAGCCTGGGAAATCAAGAACATCTAGACATTATCAACCGCAGCGGCCAGCATCTATTGGCGTTAATTAACGACGTGCTTGAAATGTCCAGAATTGAAGCGGGCAAACTCAAGCTTAACAACAATGATTTGGATCTCTTTCGCCTATTAGATGGCCTGGAAGAAATGCTGCACCTCAAAGCAGCTGAAAAGAATCTCAAACTCATCTTTGAACGCGCCGCCGATGTGCCTCAACATATCACCGCCGATGAGAGTAAATTACGCCAGGTCCTGATTAACTTACTCGGCAATGGGATTAAGTTTACCCAGGCAGGGAGTGTGACGCTACGCGTCAGCTTTACCCCAAACCCTGCACCCCAAAACCCAAACCCTGCATCCCAAACCTTACATTTCGAAGTCGAAGACACCGGCCCCGGCATCGCTCCTGAGGAAATCAAAGATCTGTTTAAGGCATTTTCTCAGACTCGAACGGGTCGTCAATCTCATGAAGGAACGGGGCTAGGTTTGGCCATCAGCCAAAAGTTTGTGCGGCTGATGGGTGGGGAGATTACTGTCAGCAGTCAGGTAGGGGAAGGCGCCCTATTTCGGTTTAGTATCCAGGCCGCTCTCACAGATGCGCCTGAGGCGTCTTGGACCCAATCCATATCTGAGGTGATCGCTCTAGCCCCAAATCAGCCCACCTATCGGATTCTAGTGGTTGAGGATAAAGGGGAGAATAGTCAGCTCCTGGTCGAATTACTAATCCCGTTTGGGTTTCAGATGCGGGAGGCTAGAAATGGGCAGGAAGCCTTAGCGATGTGGGCGGATTGGAGCCCTCATCTGATTTTAATGGATATGCAAATGCCTATAATGGATGGCTATGAGGCGACAAAAAGAATTAAAGCCACTGCCAGAGGTCAAGCGACGCCAGTGATTGCAGTCACTGGCAATGCTTTTCAGCAAAGTCGTTCAGAAATATTGGCGGTGGGCTGTGATGATCTGATTAATAAGCCCATCCAAGCGCAATTTTTGCTGGCCAAATTAGTAGAGCATTTAGGGGTGGAATTTATCTATGAGAGCGATTTGGGTTCTGACAAATCTGCTTCCGCTTCCTTGGAGCTAACTGGGGAGGATTTGGCGACACTATCATCCGAATGGCTAGAGAAACTTTATCTGGCCGCTAGTGGATGTAGCGATCGCCAAATTTTTCAACTGCTTGAGCAAATCCCAACCGACCAAAAAATCTTAATAGAAACGCTGTCGGAGTTAGCTAATAACTTCCGCTTTGACACCATCCTCAACCTTGCTGAAGCTGCCCTGCGATCGAATCAGCATGAACAACTCCCAGATTGAGGTTAATAAAGGCAACATTTTAATTGTCGATGACGCCCCAGATAACTTGCGGCTGCTATCCAGAATGTTGGTTCAGCAGGGATATGAAGTTCGCAGCGCAATTAGCGGCGCTATGGCTTTAAGAGCCGTTCACACCATTCCGACTGATTTAATTCTGTTAGACATTAATATGCCTAAAATGGATGGCTTTGAAGTTTGTGAACGGCTCAAGCTAGATATAAAAACCTGCGAAATCCCAGTGATTTTTTTGAGTGCTTATAGCAATGCCGTTGATAAAGTCAAAGCCTTTAAAGCAGGGGGCCTAGACTACATTACCAAGCCTTTTCAGGTGGAAGAAGTGCTTGTTCGAGTTGAAAATCAACTCACTTTAAGAAGACTACAAATAGAACTACAGCAAGCAAAAGCAGACGCCCTCAGGGCGCTGGATCGGGAAAAAGAACTCAGTCGCCTCAAGTCGGAGTTCGTCTCCATGATTACCCACGATTTTAAGACACCCCTAGCCAGCATTCAAGGCTTTGCCGGACTCCTCCAAGCAGCTGATCAAAATTTAACGGCAGCGGTGAAGAATCGGTATTTTAACAAAATCGACGCCGCCATTGAGCACATGCGTCAGTTGCTAGATAATGTATTGTTGATTAGCGGCGCTGAAGTCGGCAAACTTCAATGTCACCCAAAATCCCTCAATCTGGAGACATTCTGCCGTGATTGGGTTGAAACGATGCAACTGAGCCAAGATCATCAGAATTCTATCGAGTTTACCTGCACTGGGGAGTATCCTCAAGCAAATGTCGATCCCATGTTGCTCGGACAAATTTTATCTAATTTGCTCTCCAATGCCATTAAGTATTCCCCTGAGGGCGAACCCATCCAGTTTGACTTGGTTTGCCAAGACGGCGCCGCCCTATTACGCATTCAAGATAACGGCATTGGTATCCCCCAAGAAAACCTATCCGATATATTTAAAGCTTTTCATCGCTGCCATAATGTGGGTCAAATTAGGGGAACTGGACTCGGTTTGGCCGTCGTAAAAAAATGCGTAGAGGCCCATGCGGGACAAATACAGCTAGAAAGTAAGGAAGGTGTTGGCACCACGGTGACAGTGACGCTACCGCGTTCAAAGGAATGACTAACTCCCTATCATCCCAGCGAAAATCGCCATCGTCCTGAAGCTACAATGTAAAAGCCGTAGAGGAATTGAGTTAAGGAATAATGTTTTGGGCTGACAAAATTGCTGCTGATGTGCAGGGCTTTCAAGTCGTTAATGACTCTAAGACGCCCTCGGGAAGAATGCATGTCGGGTCGTTACGCGGTGTGATTATTCACGATGTGATTCATCAAGCCCTGAAACATGCGGAGAAACCCGTCAAGTTTCTTTATGGCGTGGACGACTATGACGCCCTCGATACAGTGCCGAAATATCTAGACCCCGCAAAGTTTTCACCGTATCTGGGGTTGCCGCTTTGCAATGTTCCCTCCCCTGAAGCCTCGGCGAGTGATTACGCCAAGTACTTTATGGGAGAATTCCTTCAGGTGTTTGAATACCTGGGTGTGAAGCCAGAAGTTTACTACCTGCGTGATCTCTACCGCTCAGGACAACTCAACCCTTACATTGACAAATTTCTCAAGCATGCTCATCTGGTTAGAGAAGTTTATAAGGATATAAGCAAAGCTGATCGGCCTAGCAACTGGTATCCCTTTCAGGTTATCTGTGAGAACTGCGGCAAGATTGCGACAACCGTGACGACCGATTACGATGGCGCCAAGGTGTTTTACACCTGCAAACCCGATGCAACCGACTGGGTCGAAGGCTGTGGACATTCTGGTTGGCTTTCCCCCTTTGACGGCAATGGCAAGCTGCCCTGGAAGATTGAATGGGTAGCCAAGTGGGATTTATTGGGGGTGACGATTGAGCTGGCCGGTAAGGACCATTCCCAGAAGGGAGGCTCTAGAGATGTGGCCAATGCTATCTGCCGTAAGGTTTTGCATAAGCAACCGCCCTTTCATTCTCCCTATGAATTCATCCTGGTAGACGGGACCAAAATGAGTTCATCCAAGGGGGTGGGTTCAAGCGCCAAGGAAATCGCCGCCCTGCTGCCGCCCGAATTATTACGCTTTTTAATGCTGCGGACTCGGCCAAAAACTGTGATTAACTTTGCCCCTAAGTACGAAACCACCACCCGCCTGTTTCGCGACTACGATTCGCTGATGGGCAAATATCAAGCGCTGCAGG
>JAKSDM010001348.1 GCA_022360135.1 Pseudanabaenales cyanobacterium
AAATAAATCCTATCCACCCATCCACAGTCTTCTACTGGAACCTTATTTTTACACGAATCCCTAATAGCTATGGGAGTAATTCAATGGGGCATTCCGATTACCAACAGTCATGGGATTTTAACTTTGAGGGCCAATTCCTAGGATTTTGGGGCCACAAACCGGGCAAGCTGAAATACCTTTGGTTGGGATTCTCAGACGAAAATGTGCAAATTAAACTGCCTAAAGAACTGCGGATTTCGCTGCGTTTGATATTGCAACCAGGCGACCACGTTCGGATTTTGGGGCGGGGACAGCTCGATCGCGCAACCGGTGAGCTTAAGCTCAAAGCCCGTCGAGTAATCTCCCTGCCGGTCAAATCGGAGCAATCCTCTGAGCCTCTCGCCAGTCCTTTGCCCCCGATCTTGAGCCAGGATCCACTCCAGGGTAAGACCGCATCGGTCAGATCCGGAGCCAAGATTCTAGTGTGTCAAAAGTCGAAATGCTTGAAGAAGGGAGGTAAGCAGATGTTGCAATCGCTAGAAAAGGCGTTGCGCGATCGCAACCTCCAAGAACAGGTCAAGATTGAGCGCACGGGATGCATGAAATGCTGCTCGTCCGCCCCCAATTTCGTGATCATGCCAGGAAAACACCGCTACCGCCATATTCGACCTCAGTCAATTCCAGCTCTGCTGGAGAAGCATTACGGACACTTGTAGGACATCAATCAAATGTTGACCGTTCAGCCTGATTCTCCAGTTTCAATGACTCGAAACGCCTCAACATTTACGGCGACGGAGTCGAAATTTTACTACTTCGCCTACGGATCCTGTATGTGTCCGGTTGACTTGAAGCGCTCGCTTGGCGAGAACACTTATCCCTACGTAATTGGTCCGGCGACACTCAAAGGCTATCGCCTGGGATTTTATTACTATTCACCCCAAAGGCGCTGCGGCGCACTCGATGTGGTCAAAGATCCAGCCAGTGAGGTTCATGGCGTTCTCTACCATTTGCCCTGGCGATTGAGTCGATATTTGGATGAACGAGAGGCTGTTCACCAAGACAGCTATCGTCATGAGTTAGTCGATATCTACAGTCAGGGGAAATGCTATAAAGATGTCCGCACCTATGTCGTGGTCAATAAACTCTCTGCAGAACTAGCTCCTAATGATTGGTATATCAATGTAGTTCTCCGAGGCGCCATCACCTGTAGGTTACCAGAACATTATTACTGGCGACTGTTCAATCATATGCATCAAGACGGTCTGACCATCAACCTTGCCCACACTGTACCTGCCTAAACGATCAAGGAGCGTTTATGAAAATTGCAATCTCAAAAGAAATTGAGTTTGGAGAACACCGGGTGGCAATGCCCCCTAGCGCCGTCTCTCGGCTGGTTAACCAGAACCTAGATGTTTGGGTCGAGTCTAGGGCCGGGGAAGACGCCTTTTTCTCAGATGCCGACTATAGCGCCGTCGGCGCGAGTATCATCGCTGATCCAGCCCAACTCTGGAGTGAAGCCGATGTGGTGCTGAAGATTCGTCCTCCCCATCATCGCAGTGGCTATCCAGAAATCAACTGGCTCCGACCCGGCGCCACATTAATCACCTTCCTCAACCCCTTAGGCAACCCCGGCTTGATTCAGCATCTGGCGGAGCGACAGGTGACCGCCTTCAGTATGGAGTTTATTCCCCGCACCAGCCGAGCCCAGAGTATGGACGCCCTGTCTTCTCAAGCATCCCTGGCGGGTTATAAGGCGATCTTGCTGGCGGCGGCGGCGCTCCCCGGCATTTTTCCCATGATGACGACGGCGGCAGGGACGATCCCACCCGCTAAAGTGCTGGTGATTGGGGCTGGCGTCGCAGGACTGCAGGCGATCGCAACTGCCCGTCGCCTGGGCGCTGTAGTCAAAGCATTTGATATCCGCCCAGCCGTTAAAGAAGAGGTGCAGAGCCTGGGGGCTAAATTTATTGATATTTCTTTGCAGGAAGATACTGTAACTGCCCAGGGATACGCCAAAGCATTGACTCAAACTAGCCAGGAGCGCATTCAACAAATTCTCACCGAGCATGTTCAACAGTCCGACATCGTCGTGACGACTGCCCAGATTCCTGGTAAAAAAGCGCCCCTAATCGTCACCGAAAGCATGGTAGACGGCATGAAGGCAGGGTCCGTCATTGTTGACATCGCTGCTGAGCAAGGCGGTAACTGCGCCTATACCCAACCGGGGCGAGATATCTGTCAGCCTAACGGCGTCATTATCATGGGTCCGATTAACCTTCCCGCCTCCATGGCTATCCAAGCCAGTCAACTCTACGCCAAGAATCTACTGGCCCTACTGAAACTGCTAGTGAACGACAGCGCCCTCCAACTCAATTTTGAGGACGACATTATTGACAGCGCTTGCATAACCCACGCAGGCAAGATTCGCAATGAACGAGTGCAAGAGGCCTTGTTGGTCGCTGCTCCCTCACGCTAAACCCTAAACCAGGAGGTAATCCTGACATGAAATCAGAATTTCTAGCCACGCTATTTGTACTCGTTTTGACCGCACTCGTTGCTTCCAAGGTGGTCAATCGGATTTTCCCAACCCTGCCTACCCCATTGATGTCTGGAGCTAACGCTATCTAGGGTGTCGTTAGTCACTACTTCGCACTTCAACCTACGGTGGATACAGCTCTCGACACCGATTGTGAAAGGTGGCTCGATCCCCCTAAACCCCCCTTAAAAAAGATGCTGCTGGCGAATTTAACAGTTGGACATATTGGCAATAATCGAGGATTTTTGAGGCCCCCCAGCCCCCAATTCTGGGGGAGTATATCCTCAAAGTCCCCCAGAATTGATGCTGCTGGCGAATTTAACAGTTGGACATATCGGTGATGAGATGGGAGCTTTTGCGGCCCCCCAGCCCCCAACTTTGGGGGAGCATGAACTCAAAGTCCCCCAGAATTGGGGGATTTAGGGGGCCTTCGGCCGTGACCACAATGTTACAAAATAATTCGCCAGCAGCATCAGAATTGGGAGATTTAGGGGGCCTTCAACCGTTCTCACAATGTAGCGAAATAATTCGCCAGCAACAACTTAAAAAAGGGGACTTTGAATCCGACCCCCCCTTTTTTTATGGAGGGTTAGGGGGGATCAACACCCTGAGGGAATCGACTAAAAGACTTTTCCATACACCGTAGCCGATCTATCCCCTAATCCCTAATCTGGAGGAATTCCTACATGACCTCAGAACTCCTATCTGCATTAACTGTATTCGTTTTGGCCTCGTTCGTGGGATTCGAGGTAATCAATAAGGTGCCGCCAACGCTACATACGCCATTGATGTCTGGAGCCAATGCCATCTCTGGCATTGCTGTAGTCGGGGCAATTCTGGCCGCAGGCCCTCAATCCTGGACTATTCCAGTGGGGTTGGGCTTAATTGCTGTGGTTCTGGCCACAGTCAATGTGGTTGGCGGATTCCTGGTCACCGATCGGATGCTTCAGATGTTTAAGAAGAAGGAGATAAAGGCATGACTGCCATGATGCCTACTGGAATTGAGCTGGCTTATCTGGCCGCTGCATCCTTGTTTATCTTGGGGCTAAAATTGCTGGGATCGCCCGCCAGCGCTCGCCAAGGCAACCAGCTAGCGGCAGTAGGCATGTTGATTGCCGTCATTGCAACCCTATTGCAGCAGTCGGTATTGAATTACCAAATGATTTTGCTGGCGGTGATCCTGGGCTCGCTGATTGGCGCGATCGCAGCCCGCCAGGTCGCCATGACTGCCATGCCTCAGATGGTAGGGGTTTTCAATGGCGTGGGCGGAGCGGCTTCGGCATTGGTGGCGATTTCGGAATTTTGGCGGCGGCTACAGACCACTGGAACTGTTTCCCTAGACGCCACTGTAATCGCGATTTTGGGCGTCTTGATTGGTGGGATCACCTTGACAGGCAGTTTGCTTGCCTTTGCCAAGCTACAAGGTCTGATCAGTGGCTCTCCCGTTACTTTTCCATTGCAACAATTCTTGAACGCCTTCCTCCTGGGGGGATTTCTGTTGGCAGGAGCCTATCTACTGGCAGTCCCTCAAAACTTGACTGTTTTCTTGGCGGTGGCGGGAATTTCTCTCTTGCTGGGAGACCTGTTCGTACTGCCCATTGGCGGCGCCGATATGCCTGTGGTCATCTCCCTGCTCAATTCTTTCTCCGGCTTAGCGGCCAGTGCAGCCGGCTTCATCTTGACGAACAATATGCTGATTATCGCTGGCGCACTAGTAGGCGCTTCTGGGTTGATTCTGACTCAGATTATGTGTAAGGCGATGAATCGACCGCTAACCAATGTTCTCTTCGGCGCATTTGGCGGTGATAATACTGCTCTGGCTAGCGCAACGGGTGGACCACAAGATAAAGTCGTGCGCACCATTAGTGCGGAGGAAGGGGCCATGATGCTGGGCTATGCTCGCTCTGTCGTGATTGTCCCGGGTTACGGGATGGCAGTAGCTCAAGCCCAGCATAGTGTACGTGAACTGGCTAACCAACTTGAGCAGATGGGGGTAGAGGTCAAATACGCCATCCACCCCGTTGCTGGGAGAATGCCAGGACATATGAATGTACTCTTGGCGGAAGCCAATGTGCCCTATAACCAACTCTACGATATGGATGACATCAATTCTGAGTTCGAGCGCACCGACGTCGCCCTGGTTATTGGCGCCAACGATGTCGTCAACCCCGCCGCCCGCAGTGATCCTAGCAGTCCCATCCATGGCATGCCTATCCTGGATGTGGATAGGGCGCGCCGCGCCATTGTGATCAAACGTAGTATGCGAACTGGCTTTGCTGGCGTCGATAACGAGCTGTTTTACAAAGACGCCACCATGATGCTCTTCGGTGGCGCTCAAGATACTGTGTCTCAGCTGGTTACTGAAGTGAAGCAGTTGTAAATGAGCGTTGAGGTATCCGTATAGGGGGGTTAGCTTCGCTAACGCCCCTATAATAATTGGCGTTAAATTTCACACCGATCCTTGGCTTGACTGGGTTTCAGTGTGCGAATTCTGTCACTTGAATGCATATTAGCTGATCAGTAAAAGACAGTCCCAATTTAAACAACCTCTCAAATTAGTGTCTGTAAATATCTTCGGAAAAAGTCAATTATTCATAACAAAATTCCCTCAGACAGTAGCTCTGAATACAATCTTTAGGTGATTAAATCAAGTCAATTTCAGTAGATATTAACTCCATCAAACATTCAATTTTATTTCTAGAAAGAGTAAACTAAATAACAAAATCAAGTCCTGAAATGCTTGCCAGGAACAGATTTAACTGAGGACATTAAGAATTTATTAAAGGCTATTTAATCCTATGATTTAGCGAAATCCCCTTTGATGTCAGCCAGATAACGACTATTGAATAGACACTTATAGAAATAGATATCCATTACTCTTAAAGCAACAAGCTGCTTGCATAAGACCTGCAAAATGATCTGCCGCAATGTTGGTTAAGTCAGATTGACGTTCAACGCATTGGTCTTTTTTACATTGGCCTCAAAATTAAACTGTTATAACAAGAGGGGATAAGTTATGGCTCTTTGGGATCTGTTTTGCATATCGCGGCTCCATCAGGGCGAAAACCCTATTCAGCAAGGAATTCAGTCAATTCAGGGCGAACCAGACCAGAAATCCTTATCAAGCGATCATTTGAGACTCTCCAACTTCTGAACAACCTACTCAGGGAATTGCTCCCCAATAAAATCCCACTGGAGTTGGTCGTAAAGTTCGGAATATGTCCTTCGGACGACCTAACGGTAGGGAGTAAGTCTTATGGACGACCTAACAGTCAGGAATTCGAAGTTTAAGCAAGGTTGGCGTCCTGTTTTGTTTGCAAGTCCTGAAACTCGGAAGAGCCTAAGTCATTTTGGATTGCGCTCCTGATCGCTACATTTCTGGAAGCCCTGAACAGAATCATGACCTATTCCATCAATAACCGCTGTATTCTCTGCGATAATTGCCTTCCCCAGTGCCCAATCGGGGCTATCAAATATGAGGATGGGGAATACTGGATTGATCCAACGACCTGTGACTCTTGTCGGGATCGCTCCCCAGCCCCTCAGTGTGTCATTGCTTGTCCGGTTGATTCTCCAATCCCTCTCAAACCTAAAAAAGGCCGTTACAAAGTTGCAGCGAGACCGATCACCAGTCTTGATCTATTTCTCAACGGCAAAAGTAATCCATTTGCTTCCGCCATGGTGATGTGGGAACTCTGCAACATCCTGGCCCAACGACAATCTCTCCCTTGGCAGGTTGACTCGTTTGGGGGCTTCTACTATCAGCGGAAGATTAACCGAGGTCAGGGAACGCTCACATTTCGGCTTGCCGACACGCTTGACCCCAATCTACCCAAACCATTGGACAGCGAGGCGGCTAGGGCTGCGCTCTCGGCTTTTGACATCCGAGCGGCCTGTTTAAATCTAATTTACGCCGCCTATGCAGTTACGCTGGAGTGTCCTTGGGAACAAGACTTCATTATCAGCGATCAACAGATTGAACACTATTTGGGGTTAGAAAAGCGTAAAGACCTGAACAAACTCGATAAGCTAACCCTGATTAAAGACTTAGTCCAACAGCCCTGTAAGGTTCTGGTCACTATCCAATGGCCTCGAAATGGTAGAGTTACAGAATTTTCGGTTGGAGAAAGTCTCCTTTGGCGTCTTATGGACATCGACTATCACTTTCAAGAAGATGATTTGGGGTGTAAGCACCTGATCGGTCTTACATTCAGGCTTAGAGCCGGACTTTGGGCCAAATACTTTCTCAATAAACAAGGCTACCAAAATGGCGCCGCCTTTTACCAATATGGTCATTTGCCCAAGTCTCTCCTAAGCGAGGTAATGAGCATCTGGCAGCAACATGAAGGCGCAGCTCGGATGCTATTGTGGCTGCTATTCAAGACTCGATTGGGGGAAGATCAACGTCTCACCGTCCGCACCCTGATGCGAATCGCCTATGGGGAGGAGCGAGTCGTCCAAGCCTGCTCTCAACGGGGAGTCCACAAGCGATTGCTGCGAACGTTTGAAAGCGACTTAGAGACCCTCAACTATTATGGGCTTAAACCAATATTTGACCCGATCACCTATCCACCTGAAATTCAGCCACTGTGGGTCAAACTGGCGGAAATCCCTGATGATGCAGAAGCTGCAGCAGAATTCTGGGCGAATGACGGCAGTCGTAACCAACGGTTGACCGACACCGCTCCCCGAGGCAAGTGGAGTCGATTGATGAACGCCCGCCTTTTGCACTTTGAACTCCCCCCCGAATGGGATCAGAAACTCTCTCAACCCCGATCCAAGAAGCGACAAAAGACTAACCAAAAATCAGTATCAAAAAAGCAATTCCCGCTTTCAGGTTCAGTGTTAACTGCAGCTAGAAAACGCCTTCAACTGAGCCAAAGGGCGTTAGCAAACCGTATCGGCAAAAGTCAGAGTTGGATTCGAGACATTGAGAATGACCGCTTTCAACCCAATACTAAAGATTTATCTTTGTTGCGTAATATCTTAGAGATCGAGCAATAGGCGAACACATACCTTTTTTACAACTCGATCAGCCCTCTGAGGTTAGCTTGAAACCTGAGACGAATGATTCGGCGTCACCAGAGGACAACGACAGTATTCTTGTTGGAGCCACTGCTCTCCCACCTGATGCAGCGCCGCCATAACTGGTTGCAGGTCTTTGCCTTTTTGAGTTAAGGAATACACCACACGAGGGGGAACCTCTGGATAAACCTGACGCTCGACCAACCCATGCTTTTCTAGCTCCCTGAGCCGTATGGTCAGTGTTTTCGTGCTAATCCCCGACAGCGCCTCTAAAAATTCATGGGTGCGCCGCTCCCCCAAAAACAACTCTCGCAGAATCAGAATGGACCACTTGCCGCCCAGCATATCCAGGACAAACTGAATGGGGCATTGAACCTCTAGGCATGGGTTGGGATGACTCATGGGGACCTCGTGGGAGTGTTAGAAACGCCTTTTCAAAGGCTGAGCTTACAAACCCGCCGTCTAAACTGGGGGATTGCATCCCTCTCAGGCTGCTAACCCATTGTGGGGAGGGTGCTAAGGGGCTTCTCATTAGTTTCTTCACAATTCTTATAACTATATCATGACCATTCAGAAGCCTGAAGCCAAACAATATTTTACTTTTAGTAACTTTATTTTTTTACTTCTGGCAACTATGAGATGGCCAAAATTGAACTTGTTCGCGATAGAAAAAAATACTAGTCTTAGGTCACCTCAGAGATGAGAGCCCATTGCCAAGTTGTACGGTTTGATGAATTCATTCGACGCTTGATTGTTTGAGACTGTATCAATTGCAGTCCTGCTTTAAACTATGAATCCTGAAACGAAAATGAAATCAATGGCGACAATTCCAAAATAGGACTAGATTTGGGTGACGAGTTTATGTGTTTTTAGGCATCGATAGATAGGATCGATACAACCTGAAAAACGTGTCCTCGCGAAGGTATAAAATAAGGCGAATTAGACTGAAATAGCTCTGGATTTCAAAACAAGAAATAAAAGTCAATGATAAAGGTTCTGTTGTTTAAAGATAATAGCGATCTTCACCTTCTTATTGAGAATTCTTGTTGAAGCCCAAAACCTATCAGTTATTGAAGCTGCAAATGGTTCTGTCGACCTTCGTTTTGCTCTGGAGACACAGCCTAACTTGATAAATTTAGTCTGAATTACGGCCAATAACCCAAAACGCCGGACTCAAAGCCTTAGAAAAGATGAGGAAGATAACTTTGGAAGTGAATCTGACGGCTTTTTCGCCAACTTTTCAGTGATTGGGAGATT
>JAKSDM010001573.1 GCA_022360135.1 Pseudanabaenales cyanobacterium
AGAACTGCCGACACCACCTTGCTGGTGGTTGACTGCTGTACGCCAGGTCGGCAGATGCCGCCGAAGCAAGGGGTGGGGCTGGCTCGCAAAATTGGCGCTGATCTGGCCTTGACGTGTATTGAGAATCATATCGTGGAGAGGCCCTGGATTTACTGCACGGATGCAGATGCAGTCTTGCCAAGCGGCTATTTTGACCCGATGATCTTAGATGAAACGGTTGCAGTCGCCCTCTACCCATTCACCCACCATCCTCCGCACGACAATATTCTGCGCTACGAAATCTGGCTGCGTTACTATACCACTCAGCTAGCTTTCGCCGGGTCACCCTATGCTTTTCATACCATCGGCAGTCTACTCAAGATCAATGCGCAGCATTACGCCAAAGTGCGGGGATTTCCCAAACGCAAAGCGGCAGAAGATTTCTATATGCTCAACAAATTGGCCAAAGTAGGCCAGGTGGTTCGATTGAAGAGGCCGTGTATTTTGCTGTCATCGCGCCTATCAACGCGCGTTCCCTTTGGCACTGGCGCGACCATGAAACGGTTAGGGGCCAACCCAGAGTTACTGTTCTATGATCCCGAAATTTTTAACCGTTTGCGCCATTGGCTGGGTCTGACGGAGCAATTGTGGCGCGATCGCGACGCCATTCAGCTATCTAGCCTGAGGCATTGGTGGCGCTCACAGCGTTTGGCGGACGACATCTGGTTAGAGATTCTACTCCAGTTAGGTCTTGACCGGAGGCTTCTAGACGCCTACCGACAGTGTCAAGATTATCGCCATTTCCAATATTTTATCTGGGTGTGGTTTGATGCCTTTCGGACCTTAAAGTTTATCCACTATTTACGCGATCGCAGCTTCCCTTCCCTGCCTTTAGAAACAGCCATAGGGTCAGCCTCCGTAATATGCCATGGCGAGGAGACGGTGGAACCTTCGACCACCCTCGCCAGTTTGCAGCAAATCAATCAGAAACTTATCGCGGCAGAGGCCCAATTATCCGCCAAGACCGGCCCAACACTCTGCCTTGATTGACGTGGGTCAGTCTTTTTCCCTAAACTGGCGCACCCTCTTGCAAAAACTGCTCGTAGAGCGTGACCGCCGAAGCGCTGCCAATGACCAGCGGCGATCGCTGATGGATGGAGTCTGCTTTGATATCCAGAATTCGCTGCTTGCCCGTACTGGCGAGTCCCCCGGCTTGCTCAACCACGAAGGCGAGGGGAGCGTTTTCATAGAGCAGGCGCAGTTTACCGTCCGGTTGCTGGTGGGTGGACGGGTAGAAGTAAAGTCCGCCTTCTAGCAAAATGCGGTGGACGTCAGCGACCAGCGCCCCACTATAGCGCATTGAATAGGGAGGATGGTGGGTGGATTGGGAATCCCCTAAGTAGTCGACCAAGGTTTGAATTTGGGGGCGCCACTCGCAATAGTAACTGAGGTTGGCGCTGTAGATCTTCCCCTCCGTAGGGCAGTGGATGTCCGGATGGGACAGCATAAACTCGCCGACGCTGGGATCCAAGGTAAAGCCATCGACACTGCCGCCACAGCTATAGACCAAAATTGTGCTCGCGCCGTAGAGAATGTAGCCTGCGGTTATCAGGTCTGCGCCCTGACGCAAGACATCTGCTTCGGTCCCGCAGTAGCCAGTGGTGTGACGGCGGTAAAAGCCAAAAATGGTGCCGACGGCGTTGCCCGTATCCGTATTGGAAGAGCCATCCAGGGGGTCGATGCAGAGGATGTATTGGGCGTCGCCGCCACATTCTATCAGCTGGACTTGGTCGAGTTCTTCGGAGGCGATCGCCGCCACTAACCCAGTGTCAGAAAAAGCGTCAATAACCACCTCATTACTAAAAACATCCAACTTCTTTTGAGTATCTCCTGTGGCGTTCTTTTCGCCCACCAGGCCCAACTTTCCCGCCAGCGCCGCAAGACCAATTTCGCGGGACAAAATCTTGGCCGCAAAACCCATTTGCGTCATCAGGATTGAGAGTCCAATAGGCTGATTGAACTGTTTATGCTGCTGCCAAAGGTGGCGATTGAACGTGATTGCTTGGGTACTCACATTCAGTCTCCTTCATTTATCTTGCGCATCCCGAAAAATGGTCTTTCCACTGCTGACCATCTCGTTCCAATCACTTGTCCGCCTTTTTGAGCCCCCAACTCCCGGCCGCAGAGTTGGAAAAATCTGACCCATGCAATTGAAATTGCCGGGTTGACAGCAAGGAAACATCTGGCCTGCTCATTTC
>JAKSDM010000120.1 GCA_022360135.1 Pseudanabaenales cyanobacterium
CATTCAGCCATTGAAGGTTTCAGGAAAAACTGAAATCAATCAGCTTTTTTTCTGAGCCACATGGTGCATTTACTTAAATCATCCATCTCATCTATAAGGAGAAATAACATGTTGAAGAGAACCTACACCTTGGGACTGTTAAGTATTGCTGCTCTGGGAATGATTTCCCTGCCTGCTCAAGCGGATACAGCCGTCGTGCAACAAAGTACACAAGACCTCTATATCTACGGTGAGGGTAATAGTGGAGCTCAGGTGAGTGAACAAATCAACATTCATCGCCGGGTCAATTCGGGTAGCCGACAGTCCAACACAGGCGTCGTCCATGATGTCTATCAAGGCGCCTCTGTTATCGGTGAAGAGAACAACGCCTATCAAGGCAACAGTCAAATCAATATCACAGAGGAAACGACCAGACCTCGTCACAGAGGACGCCAGCAGGGCCAAATTCGTATCCATCATAATGACTAGAAAAGTTAGCTAAGAAAAGGGATTCAATGCTTAGTCCCCAGCTGGCGCTGAATCCCCTCTCTGCCAGTCTCTAGAACCGCTGGGAGCGCCCTTCCCCCACCAGAAAACCGGTCAGCCTAAACAGAATTAGAAATAGGCGTCAGGTCATGTGCGGCAGAGCGGTTAAGAGCCTATACACGCCAAGGCCCCCTGAGTTTCAGGGCACCTTGCCAGTCCTTAATAGATCCTTGGGAAGCCTGGTTTTGGAATGACAAGAAAAGCTGAATCAGGTCCTTGGCTCATAGACATCCAAGATAGTTTCCTTTTCAGAGGGGAAGCCACCCATGAAAACCCAACAATTAATTGCATCTCTAACTTTCTCTGCTCTGTTTCTATTCCCCGGAATGGCCAGGGCGGATAACATCAATATCCGAACTAACACAACTAGAGTCACGGTTAGCCCCAGGGGCGACATTTACATTAATACCCAACCAGCTGGGCTAGGCAGTCGAGCGCATCAGTTACGCCCGCCGGTCTATACTCGCCCCAGATCCACCCGGTTGAATCCGCCTAATTCTCGAAGCACTTGTCATGGGGCCCATGATCACTACCAACGCACTTACACTAGCGCCTATGGCAGTGGGCGGAGCTACACTCACAGCTCTACAGTGACTAGGGTCTGTCGCTAGTATCAATCCAATTAAGCCGAAGATAATCTTAGTCAGGAGGTAACCATGAAGTTCGCCTTGTTCTCGCTTGGTTTATTTTCGTTTTCCAGTTTCCTGACAGTCGCCGCCTCCTTGAATCAGGTTGCTTCTGCACAATGTGTGATTGCAGATGTGGCTATTCAAGTTGCCGTTCACGGTTCTGAAAAGCCAGCGCAACAAACCAATCAGGTTGAGATGATGAGTGATGGCCCATGTACGGGCAATACCAGTGTCAGCACCAGTCGACAAATTCATGTGGGGGGTGCGGACGACGTCAGACAGGAACGCAGAAGCCGTCATCAAATCAGCGGTGATGGAGATAGCAGCACTGGGGTTAATGGTCCCACGGTGGCGGTTCCGGTTGAGGTGCAAGTGGATGTTGATAATCCGGCTGATCGGCTTCATTGATTCAGAGACCGAGTTTCTGCGGTAACGTCCATTGATTTTGATTGATCTTCCACCAACCAACCCGGTCTCTTGTGGTTGATGTTTCTAATTATGCCGGGATGATTTAGAGACCGGGTTTCTGCAATTACGTCCATTCAG
>JAKSDM010000237.1 GCA_022360135.1 Pseudanabaenales cyanobacterium
ATCAGCATTGGAGGAGAGTAGTACTCTAGCAAAGCAGTAGCCTTTACTTTCTTAATAAAGCGTCCAACTCTTCTCGATCTGGCATTGAGGGTTGAGCGCCTACTTTAGTCACAGAAAGCGCTGCAACTGCATTGCCTCGAATTACAGCTTGGCGTAGCGACTGCCTTTCCGCCAAGGCAGTCGCTAATCCGCCATTAAATGCATCTCCAGCGGCAACCGTATCTACTGCGGTCACAGGAAACGCCGGAATATGAAATGTCTGATCGGTGGTGCTACAGAGCGCCCCTTGAACACCCAATTTGATGATGACTGTTTGGACCCCACGCCGTCGCAGCACCGCCGCTGCTTCGGCGGCGGTTTGTGGATCGTGAACTGGAAAACCGACCAGCTGCGCCGCCTCAACTTGATTAGGCGTCAGGATTTCGATTAAGGGATAGAAATCCGCCGCTAAATTTGTCTGTGCGGGCGCCGGATCGAGGATAACCATTACCCCTGCTTGATGAGCAGATTGTGCTGCTTGCCGAACCACAGATAAGGGGATTTCAAACTGCATCATCAGGATTTGGCTATTGGGCAGCCACTGATTCAGGCGCTCAACATCGGACAAATCCACTCGACCATTGGCTCCAGGCACAACAATAATGTGGTTTTCCCCGCTGGCATCGACGGCGATCGCAGCTACCCCCGAATGTGTGGCCTCGTCTATCTTCACGCCATCTGTCTTGACCCCAGCCGCCTTTAAGCCCTGTATCAAGACTGGGCCAAAGTCATCCCCCCCCACCCGACCCACCATTCGGGTCGGTATTCCCAACCGAGCCGCCGCCACTGCCTGATTAGCCCCTTTTCCACCAGGCGCGGTCATGAAGTGATTTCCCAACACTGTCTCCCCTGGCGTCGGCAAACGCGGAGTCTGGGTGACAAGATCCAGGTTGAGGCTGCCAAAGCTAAGGATCATGCGTGATTCTTTACCCTTCCGTCTCTCCAGATTCTGTCTCTTCAGATAAATCCGATGGCGGCCGATCACTACTCCAGGCCCACCAGACAGCACTGCACTGACAGCAGTAAAACTCCTGCCATTTGCGACGCCGGTTCTCGGCGTAAACGGGGGATCGCCGATTGATCCAAACTGCCTTAGCCTTACTGCTAGCGGCGCCACAGCG
>JAKSDM010001732.1 GCA_022360135.1 Pseudanabaenales cyanobacterium
CCATGCTGGGCGTCTTCCAGGATGATTCTAAAACTCGGGAGGAATTTCTCAGTCTGATTCGTCATCAGCCCGCGTTTTTCTGAGGGATTAGGGATTGGGAGCTTTATTTATCCCCCCATCTTCCCTTGCTCCCCCATCTCCACTTTGTCTGAGTCGCTCAAACAAAAGAGCAACCTTCTCTAATGCCTTATCCCCAGGTGACTTTTCTACGCCGCTCGAGAGGTCGACGCCATCTGGGGATAGTTGGCTAAGGGCGTCTAGGATATTGTCAGGATTTAGCCCGCCCGCCAGAAACCAGGGAAGTCCAGGTTGGAAGTTCTGGAGCAATCTCCAGTCCAGCGTTTGCCCTGTACCACCCCACTGCTGAGGGTGGTAGGCATCGAGTAAAAAGGCGTCCACCCAGTTTTGATAAGGTTGGATTTGCTCAAAGTCAGCCGCAGTTTTGAGTCTGAAGGTTTTGATAATTTCAATGTTGGGTAGCATTTGCCGGATAGCCTGACAGTATTCTGGAGATTCACCGCCATGGAGTTGCACCATATTGAGTCGGGCGATCGCCACCGTCTCCTCAATCGTTTTCAAATCGGCATTCACAAATACGCCTACCCGGTCAACCCCATGATCCGATTGGTCATGCTCGGATAATTTCTCAACCACACTGCGAATTTGATTGGGCGTAACATAGCGCGGTGATTGGGGCGCGCAAATGAACCCCAAGGCAGTGGCCCCCAACTGTGCGATCGCTCGGCCCTGCTCAGGTCGAGTAATGCCACAAATCTTCACTCGCATAAAGCTATCCAAATCTAATTTCTGAAATAATCTTGAATATAGTGGTTTCCAAATGCCTGGACTACACTCTACAACGAATGGCGCTGAAATAAGCCATGTGGGCAATGTCCACCCTACGGAATATCAGGGCTTTTAGCGATTTATAAACGCTTATTTCAGCGCCATTCCACCCTACACCCTGCTACACCCTGCCTTAACTGAGGTGCATTCCACCTAATTGAGAATTACTATAGCCCCCTAACCCAGCTCAAGCAGCCTTTTTTTTTCCAAGGGGGGATATCCCCCTACAACGCCACTGAAAACTAGGATTTACAATGAATTTAGGACAGTTTGGATAAATTAACGCCCTGCGATCGAGCAACTTTTTTAAGGAAAAGCTTTTATGCGGACTGGTTGGCAAATTGGCTCCCTTTTTGGTATTCCCCTATTTTTAGACACCTCTTGGTTCCTGATTCTGTTTTTCATCACTCTGCTGTACGGGAGTTTCTTTCAGAATCAGTTGGGGTTGGGTCCCCTCGCCTTTGTAGTCGGCTTCTTGCTGGCCCTCTTGCTCTTTGTTTCAGTCTTGCTGCATGAGCTGGGTCATAGTCTGGCGGCGCAGGCCCAGGGAATTAAGGTGAACTCCATCACCCTGTTTATTTTTGGGGGTATCGCTTCTATCGATAAGGAATCCAAAACACCGGAGAAAGCTTTTCAGGTGGCGATCGCGGGGCCATTAGTCAGCTTTGGCCTGTATCTAATCATGACTTTGTCGTCGCTGATTTCCCTATTGCCGGAGGTGGCGCAGATTGTTGTGAGTAGAGTGGCGGAGATGAATCTTGTGTTAACTTTATTCAATCTGATTCCAGGCTTACCGTTGGATGGGGGGCAAGTGCTTAAGGCGGCAGTGTGGAAAGCAACTGGTAGCCGTACTCAGGGTGTTCGCTGGGCGGCTCGTGTGGGTCAAGCATTGGGCTGGACAGCGATTATTCTGGGTTTATTCGCTTATTTAGCCACACAACGACTTGATCTACTTTGGATCGCCTTAATTGGCTGGTTCGCAGTCAGTAATGCTAGCGCCTACAGCCGAGTCACTGATTTGCAGGAAGCAATCGCCTCACTCAATGCCTCGGAAGCGATGGTGCGGGAGTTTCGGGTAGTTGATGCAGATATGTCTCTGCGTCAATTCGCAGATCAGCAGCTGTTGCAAGAAGGACGTCCCCCAGTGTACTTCGCCGCCTCGAATGGTCGCTATCGCGGCATGGTTTCCATTGACGACCTGCGAGAAGTCGAGCGCAGCCAGTGGGAGTCTCGCACGCTCCATAGCGTAGCCCATCCTTTGACAGAAATTCCGTCAGTCCGGGAGAGGGCCTCTTTACCTGAAGTGATTGAAAAATTAGAAGCTCTGAAGTTAAGCCGTATCACTGTGCTGACTCCGGCTGATGCGGTAGGCGGTGTGATTGATCGCGGAGATATTGTCAGGGCCTTGGCTCAAAAGATGAACTTGCCCATTTCAGAAGCCGTGATTCAACGAATTAAAGAAGAAGGGGCCTACCCGCCAGGTTTGCAATTGCAGGTGATCGCGAAAGCCACAGCTGACTGAAAAGGAGGGGAAGCAGGGGAAGCTTCACAGGGAAGATTTGTCAGTCAACCAGGTAAGCGGACTTAGTAATTTCCAAGCTCTGGAAAAAATTTGGATATAAACCTAATCTAGATTGGGACCTGTAGTTTTTGCCCTCACCCTAAATCCCTCTCCCCAAGGGAGCTACCGTGTACACACAAGTCGGAACCGGAGTCATTCAGCCCCCTAAATCCCCCAATTCTGGGGGACTTTGAACTCTGATCC
>JAKSDM010000395.1 GCA_022360135.1 Pseudanabaenales cyanobacterium
CGGTTGCCAAATCTATGCTGAAGCGGCGAAACTCAGCCCAGGGCAAACTCACTTGAAGCGAGTCGTGGCTGAGATGGGCGGCAAGAACGCCATTATTGTGGATGAAAGCGCCGATCTGGACCAAGCTGTGCAGGGAGTTGTCCAATCCGCCTTCGGCTACAGCGGCCAGAAATGTTCCGCTTGTTCACGGGTGATTGTGCTAGAGCCAATTTATTCTACGTTTGTTAACCGGGTGATTGAAGCGACTCGCTCGCTCCAAATTGGCCCTGCAGAACAGCCGAGCGCCAAAGTGGGTCCTGTGATTGACGCTACCGCCAGAGACCGGATCCGTAACTACATCGAAAAAGGCCGATCTGAGGCTGAAGTAGCGCTAGAAATGCCCGCTCCGGAGACTGGCTACTTTATCGGACCCACTATTTTCACCGAAGTGTCACCCACTGCAACCATCGCCCAAATGGAAATTTTTGGCCCGGTGCTGACCATTATCCAGGCCCAAGACTTTGCCATGGCGCTGGCGATCGCCAACAACACCCACTATGCGCTCACAGGGGGGCTGTACTCCCGTACACCCTCTCACATTCAGCAGGCCCAAACAGACTTCGAAGTCGGTAACCTCTACATCAACCGAGGGATTACGGGAGCCATCGTAGCCCGCCAACCCTTCGGCGGCTTCAAGCTGTCTGGTGTCGGCTCCAAAGCTGGCGGTCCAGATTACCTGCTGCAATTCCTCGAATCCCGTAGTATCTGTGAAAATATCCAGCGTCAGGGGTTTGCTCCAATTGAAGGGGCCGAATGAAGAAAAGGGGGAGAGGAGGAGATAAGTAGGTAAGGATTGAAAAACTGAAGTATATATAAGGGAACTTAGTACAGCCAATCCCCCTTTTGAGGTGACGACTATGGGCGCCCGTCTGCGAGTTTATTTGACATCAGAAGAAGATCGAACTCTCTTTGAACTCCGAACCGCCAGGACAGTTCCTCAACGGGTTAAAGATCGAGCCGAAGTGGTGCGTTTGAGCCACCGAGGTTGGTATGTGGAAAAGATCGCGGATTTTTTCAATTGGCATCTGCAGACCGTGCGAGAAACCCTTCACCGTTGGCAAAAGAAGGGATTAGGTGGATTGTGGGAGGCGCCTGGACGGGGTAAGCAACGACGTTGGACGGAAACCGACCTGGAATATCTGGAAGGCTTATTGGCGGAAGCACCGCGCACTTATAACAGTAAACAATTAGCGCAAAAACTGTGGGATGAACGTCAGGTTGAATTGAGTCCAGGGCATCTCAGAGAGTTGCTCAAAAAAAGGGGATAATTTGGAAACGTACCCGTCACAGCCACCGAGATCAACAAGATCCATTGGCAAGGCAGATCAAGCAGGTCGATTTAGACATGCTGGAATTGGCGGCGGCGGGTGAGATTGACTTATGGTTCCAGGATGAATCCGACTTTAGTCCATGGAGTCCGGTATCCTACAGTTACTATTTCAAAGGCGCCCAAAAGCGATAGAAGGAGGATATATGGCTGAGCGATATAGATTCCCTTCTCGACTAGAAGCTTCATCAAGCGTTATATAGTTCAGTGTTTTTCCTCTCACCTACTTATCACAAGTAGGTAGGCAAAATTAATTACAAAGTCGATACGTAGTAACCACAGAATGTCATGTCGAGTGGAGCGAAGCGGAATCGAGACATCTCAGACTTTAGCGGGAGATTGAGATTCCTCGCTAAGCTCGGAATGACACTTGGTCTCATTGAAATTTTCAATGCACAGGTACTTATTGAGGGAGTTCAGAGCTTATACCCCTGTCCAGTTTTTGGGGTCCATTATAGTCGTTCTCATAGTGTCGTTTCGCCTATTCCTTCCTCATTCTTACAGTTTCGTTTCGTCTCCTTCCCTCCTCCCATTACTCTTAAGGATCCCAATTCAAGATGACTCTATAAAAATTATGTCTTGAAGTAATAAAATTGTTTCGTAACTGCTGAATCTGGGATAAGCTATGAGCCAGGATTTGGGTTAAATTATCTTAGACTTGGTAGCCGCTTGCGCAAAGTTGTGCTTGTTTTACTATCAGGGCTATGCTCCTGGAGCGTTTAGGATGATATGAAGCGCAAAAAGCCTCTTCAGCAGACTACTCGGCGACAGTCTCGCTCCTTTTCTAAAGCAAGGCGTAGGCGTTTTCGCAACTTGCGATCGCAGCTTGTTTCCTATGGCGGGGCGCTTCTGTTTGCCGGTTTCCTGCTCTGGGGATTGGGTGAGCTAACCCGGCAACCTGCCCAAGTGGAAGCGATTGAAACGGGCTCTAGCCATCAAGCTGCAGTGGGTTCCTGGCAGAAAGCTTCCTTCCCGGTTGAGAATTTTCAAGCCTACACCTCTCCTTTTGGCTATCGCCAGTCTCCTGATAGTGGCGATCTGCAATTTCACTATGGCCTCGATATTGCGGCGCCCTTAGGCAGCTATGTGCGGAACTGGTGGACAGGTCAAGTGATTGAAGTTTCTGATAATAGTGCTTGTGGGGCCTCAGTAGTGGTTCAATCTGGAGACTGGACTCATATTTACTGCCACATGCAAGGGAATGTGGGTATGGAGCAGGGACGGCGGTTTTTCCGTGACCGAGAGGGGGGACCTCAGATTTGGGAAGGACAACAAATTTCTTCAGGCGCCATAATTGGACGGGTCGGCATGACCGGCCGCACCACCGGGCCTCACCTCCATTGGGGGCTTAAGTTTCGAGGCAGTTGGGTTGATCCGGCGCTGGTGCTGCGAGCAATGTACAGTGAGCAAACCGCCTCAAGATAAAGCGTTATCTCATGAAACCTTATCTCTGAGTTTGCATTTCTATCAGCCATCTAAGGACAAAGGAGCCAAACGACAAAATCAGACACATCGTCAGGCTCAAATAACCCAGCCAGATGATCCGTTTAGCCTTGTTTTGAGCTTGGGTCAACAGGCGGTTCGCCTTCTCTGCAGCGTCGAGCGCCATGCGGATTTCTCGCCTATCAAGTTCCTGGCTCGCCGTTAGAAACTGGTAATCTAGATCACTTAAGCTTTTGCCGGCCGCCCAATTTTCAGCCTCTTCCAGCGCCTTACCACACAAGAGACGAGATTCATCTTCATAGCTAGACTCCACCCAAGCCCGTATAGCTTCAGCATAGGGGCGTCGTTTGGAGAGTTGGGTCTCAACCCACTCGGCATTAAACACAGCTGCATAGATGGGATTGTTGACCTGCAACTGTCCTTGTCGCCAGACTACTAGGCCGGATAGGAGGAGTTCAATATGTTCGCAGCTGCCGTTGGATTGAACACTGGGGGGATGAGGGGATAGGGGTATGGGGATATGGGGGGATGGGCTTTTCCCGGCTAGGGGAATGGGAGTAAATTGTCTTCCTTTCTCCCTCTTTCTCCCTCTCCCCCTCTCTGCTGTATCGAGGAGGCGCTGATAAGGTCCTAAGAGGAGTCCTGAGCGCTGTTCATCGTGGAGGAGGCGATCGCGGATGGTGCGAAGATGTTCGGGTTCATCTTGGGCTTCCCAGTTATCGATGATGCGCGATCGCACCAGGTTCTCCACCCAAAATGCTTCAGCTCCCGATGGAATGGTTAATGCGCCACTGACTGAATCCTGACTGGAGGCGCCAACAAGATAACAGAGCTTTTGAGTCAAAAAGGGTTGTCCTCGAGTCCAACCCAAAATTTCCTTAAGCACCGCTTGAGGATGATTGACGATTCCCACCAGCCCTTGGGCCAGGGGTTGGACCTCTTTCAGCGAGAAGCCGGGCAAATCAATTGCTTTGCCAATATTGAAGGGGGTTCGTCTAGGATCAACAATTAAATTGCTGGGAGAGGCTACTCCAAACAAGGCCCAAGTGAGACGCCGGTAGACTGGATTCTCCGCACGTTGGTTATAGCAAAATCGAATCAACGCAAAGAAATCGTCGACGGAAAAATCAAGGCTCTTAACGCTGTCAATTTCATCAATCAGAATGAAGATATTTTCCCGGGGCAGGTTTGTGAATAAAACATCTTCGATAAATTGACTGAACTTTTGAACCGGTGAAAGGTCTCCCTGTTTCAACCACCAGGTCTTAAAATCCAACCTTCGAGTTAGTTTAAGACTTCTCAATAAATCAAACGCAATTCCCTGATACCACTGTTGGATAGTAATGTTTCTACTGCCTATACGAGTCATGTCAATTGAGGCGCAGAGACCCCGCTGCTCTTGTTCCAGCCGGTGTCTCATACGTAGGCGCAGACTAGATTTTCCCATCTGTCGGGAAGTCAGTACATAGCAAAACTCATTATGGAGTAAAGCCTGGTACAAATCGGTATCGGCCTGTCGCTCGACATAGGTAGAATTTTCAATGGCGAGACTGCCGCCAACTTGATATTCCATTCC
>JAKSDM010000752.1 GCA_022360135.1 Pseudanabaenales cyanobacterium
CTTTTGTGATTAAAACTGTTGATACGGCGGCGCTGGCGCAAAATCGAGCGATCGCAGCCGCCAATTCAGCCACTGCTCAGGCGATCGTGGGCTGTGGTCAAACCTGGTTGGATCAAACCATCTGCATTGTCGATCCAGACACCTGCACCCGCTGCGCCGCAGACCAGATTGGAGAGATTTGGGTGGCGAGTCCTAGTGTCGGTCAGGGCTATTGGAACCATCCCGCCCAGACTGCTGAAACATTTCAAGCTTTCACAGCTGACCCGAAAGCAGGTCCCTTCATGCGGACTGGAGATTTGGGATTTTTGCAGGACGGCGAGCTGTTCGTGACTGGGCGACTTAAAGATTTAATTATCATTCGAGGTCGGAATCATTATCCCCAGGATATTGAACTCACAGTAGAAACTAGCCATCCCGCCCTGAAAGCTGGTTGCGGAGCCGCCTTCGCGATTGAGGAAAACCAGGAAGAGCAACTGGTGGTAGTGCAGGAGGTGAAGCGGAGTTATCTGCGCAAACTGGATACGGAAGCCGTGGCCCAAGCCATTCGGCGAGCCGTCGCCGAACAGCACGATTTGCAGGTCTATGCGGTGGTGCTGCTGAAAACCGGCGGCATCCTCAAAACCAGCAGCGGCAAGATTCAGCGGCGAGCCTGCCGGTCAGGCTTTTTAGCCAACAGCCTTAATCAAGTGGGTCGCAGCATCTTAACCTTAGAAGTAGCGCCCCAGCCGGTTGATTTTCTCAGTCGGGCAGCGTTGCTGGCGCTACCTCCGGAAGAACAACAGACAATTTTGCTCTCTTATGTCCAGCCTCTCGTGGCTGAGGTGCTACGCTGCTCCGTCGATCGCTTAGACGCTCAAACCCATCTCACCGCCTTGGGGCTAGACTCGCTAACTGCGATCCAACTAATTTCCCGCTTCCGAGAGTTATTCGCGGTAGATCTACCTATCCATGAACTGTTCGAAATTGCCACCCTAGCAGATTTAGGGCGGCGATTGGTAGACGCTCTCCAGCATCCACAGATAGTGCGATCGCCCATTCAACCTGTTTCTCGGCAGATTACCCTACCCCTCTCCTCCAGCCAGCAGCGGCTGTGGTTGTTGGATCAAATTCAGTCAGACAGCACCCCCTACAACCTCTCGGTAGCGCTAGATATGGCTGGCGACCTTAATCTGGCAGCCTTGCAGCAAAGCTTAACCACGCTGGTGCAACGCCACGAGATTTTACGCACCACGTTCACCGCTGTGGGTGGAGAGCCTACCCAGGTGATTGGATCGCCGCCCAGAAATCTTTTATCGCTGATTGACCTGACTAATTTGCCTATCCCCGATCGCGCCTCAAAAGCGCAGCGGCTCACAATGGCGGCAGGCCAGTATCGATTTAATCTAGGCCAAGGCCCTCTGCTGCAAGCAACACTGCTCAAAATCGAGGCCAACCAGCATCGACTGCTAATTACACTACACCACATTGTGGCCGACGGCTGGTCAGTTGGAGTGTTCATCCAAGAAATTAAAACGCTCTACACGGCCTACACCCACGACCAGCCTAATCCTCTGCCGCCGCTATCGATTCAATATGCTGACTATGCTTACTGGCAGCGACAGTGGCTCCAGGGTGAGGCGCTAGCGCAGTCATTGGCCTACTGGCGGCGGCAACTGGCGGGAGCGCCGCCAGTGCTAGAGTTGCCTACTGATCGCCCACGTCCAGCGATTCAAACATTTCAAGGCGGCAAGGTGAATTTCACCCTAAACACCGAGCTGACTCAGCAACTTAAGATCTTGGCTCAGTCGGCCGGAGCAACCCTATTTATGGCGCTGTTAGCGGTGTTTGCAGCGCTTCTGGGTCGCTACAGCGGTCAGTCGGATATTGTGATTGGCTCACCGATCGCTAATCGCAATCGATGCGAAATTGAGCCGCTCATCGGCTTTTTCGTGAATACACTGGTGCTGCGGACTGATTTGCAGAGTGATCCGAGCTTTCAAGAATTGCTGGCGCGGGTGCGGCGGACAACCCTGGCCGCCTATGCCCACAACGCGCCGTTTGAAAAGCTAATGGAGGCGCTGCAGCCGCAGCGATCGCTCAGTCATAGCCCGCTGTTTCAGGTCATGTTTGTCTTTCAGAATACCCCCGCTGGAACGCTGGAACTGCCAGGATTAACTATTACTCCCATCGCCCGTGAGGAAGTCGCTGCTAAGTTTGACATCACACTTTCCCTGGCAGAAACCGCTGAGGGGCTCAGCGGTTTTGTCAGCTACAACGCCGATCTGTTTGAGGCGACCACGATAGCCCGCATGGCGGAACACTTTCAAACGTTGCTGAGCGAGATTGTGGCCAATCCACAACGCCCTCTCTCCCAACTGTCGCTGTTGAGTATGGCTGAGCAGTCACAGCTACTGCAGGGATGTAGTAGTCCTACGTCGATGACCACAGCCTCGTTGTCAGATCAGGAGACGGTATCGGTAGAAGCCAATACAGAGATTGATCACCTGCTTGCTGAATTAGAGGGTCTATCAGAAGAAGACGCTCAAAAGCTCCTGAACGACGAAATTTTCACCTGAGCAACTTTTCTTTGGCTACAAACCGAGTCATCAATTCTCTGAACACTTACGAGTCCAACCTTCGCCATGACTGATTTAGCTGACCGACTTGCAAATCTTTCTCCTGCTAAGCGAGCCTTACTAGAAAAACGGCTTAAGCAGAAGCAGGCTGTTCCTCAGACCGTTGCAATCCCCTCAGCCTGTGTGCATGATCAATTCGAAGCGCAGGCGGCCCTCACCCCAGACGCCATCGCGGTGGAGCATGATGGCCAATCACTGACGTACCAGCAACTCAACCGCCGTGTTAACCAGCTAGCTCGATATTTACAAACCCTTGGGGCAGGGCCAGAAACCCTGGTGGGTCTTCAGGTTGAGCGCTCTTTAGAAATGGTGGTAGGATTATTCGGCATTCTCAAAGCCGGGGCCGCCTACGTCCCACTAGATCCCAATTATCCGTCTGAACGACTGGCCTATATGGCGGCAGACGCGCAAATGTCCATTGTGGTGACTCAGCAGCGGCTAGCAGCAGACTTTCCCGCTCAGGTAACCAAGCTTGTTCTCCTAGACACTGACTGGGAACTGATTGATCAAATACAGACCGATAATCTCGACAGCGGGGTAAAACCTGAGAATCTAGCCTACGTAATCTATACCTCTGGCTCTACCGGCAATCCCAAAGGGGTGATGGTTGAACACCAATCGCTAACTAGCTTTATTGCCGCCGCCATCGCCGGGTATGAGATTACTCAGCGCGATCGCGTTTTGCAGTTTGCCTCAATTAGTTTCGATGCCGCCGCCGAGGAAATCTATCCCTGCCTGACCTCAGGCGGAACCTTGGTGCTTCGGACTGATGAGATGTTAGGCAGTGTGTCGAGATTCTTGAAGCAGTGCTGGGACTGGAATCTGACGGTGCTCGATCTACCCACAGCCTACTGGCGCCAGCTAACCACCGAATTCGCGACAACCGATTTGGGGTTCCCAGACTCATTGCGCCTAGTGATTATTGGGGGAGAACAAGCACCGCCAGAACAGGTTAGCCAATGGCAAAAATCGGTGGGGAATTATCCTCAGCTCGTGAACACCTACGGCCCTACTGAGGCAACCGTGGTTGCAACCCTGTACAAACTAACAGAGACCTCATCACCAGCAACTGGCTTGAAAAAATTGCCCATTGGACAGGCGTTTCCCCATGTCCAGACCTACATCCTGGATCCACACCAACAGTTGGTTCCTGTCGGCGTTCCCGGCGAGTTGCATATTGGCGGCGTTAGCTTAGCCCGAGGTTACCTGAATCGCCCCGAGTTAACTGCAGAGAAATTCATTTCTAACCCCTTTAGTCCTGACCCTGAAGCCCGCCTCTACAAAACGGGCGATTTAGTCCGGTATCTGCCAGCTGGCGACATCGAGTTTCTGGGTCGGATTGACCATCAAGTAAAGATTCGCGGTTTCCGGGTTGAACTGGGTGAAATCGAGGTAGTCCTGGGGCGACACCCAAATGTGCAAGAGACCGTAGTCATTGCCCGTAACGATCCATCTGGCAATAAGCATTTAGCGGCCTATGTTGTTCTGCATCAGGCGGTAGACACTGCCGCCAGTGAACTTCGCCGTTTCCTCAAGCAAAAGTTGCCTGAGTATATGACGCCTACATATTTTGTCACATTGGCGGCCATGCCCCTGACGCCGAGTGGCAAGATCGATCGCCGCGCTTTGCCTGAACCAGACATATCCCAGCGAAGTCTAGAAACGAGCTTTGTGGCGCCTCGCACCCCTGCCGAAGAGCTGTTAGCCGCTATCTGGACTGAAATTTTAGGAACCAACGTTGGCCTCTACGACAACTTCTTTGAACTGGGGGGACATTCCTTACTGGCAACCCAACTGATTGCTCGAGTCCGCGATGCTTTTTCTGTAGACTTACCCTTGCGCCGACTATTTGAGTCTCCTACGGTGGCGGGCGTCAGTGAGCTAATTGAAGCGGCCCGCCGCGATGAACAAGGTCAAATCGCCCCTCCTATACAGATTATTAGCCGAGCTGGCCATCTACCCCTCTCCTTCGCCCAACAACGCCTGTGGTTTTTGGACCAATTGGAGGCGGGCGAGACCCCCTACAACATGACTGCAGCCGTCCGCCTGACGGGGCGTCTTAACGTGGCCGCCCTGGATAGGGTCGTGCAAGAAATTATCCAACGGCATGAAATTCTTCGCACCTCCTTCCCTATGGTAGACGGAGCGCCCTGCCAGGTGATTGTTCCCAGCTTAACAGCGACGCTGCCAGTCATAAACTTGCAGGAACTGCCAGAAGCGGAACAAGCTGCTCAGTTGCAACAATTGACAATCAAGGAAGCTCAACACTCCTTTGATTTGGCCAATGGCCCCTTGCTGCGCTTTACTTTACTAAGGCTGGCAGATCAATCGTACGGGCTGATCGTCAACATGCATCATATAATCTCTGATGCCTGGTCAGTGGGGATCTTACTCCGGGAGATCGCGGTTCTCTACGAAGCCTTTTCAAACGCTCAGTCTTCTCCTTTACCCAAGTTGCCCATCCAATATGCTGATTTTGCTCATTGGCAGCGCCAGTGGCTACAAGGGGAGGCGCTGGAAAATCAACTCGCCTATTGGCGGCGGCAGTTAGCCGAAGCACCTGCTTTGCTAGAGCTGCCCACCGATCGACCCCGTCCGCCGGTACAGACCTTTCAAGGCGGGGTTGAATGCCGCCACCTCGATGCTCATCTCACCGCCCAGCTCAAGACCCTCAGCCAACGGTCAGGCACAACCTTGTTTATGACCCTGTTAACGGCCTTTGTAGCCTTACTCTCGCGCTACAGCGGACAGCGAGATATTGTGGTGGGTTCGCCCATTGCTAATCGCCAGCGGGCTGAGCTAGAAGCGGTAATTGGCTTCTTTATCAATACCCTGGCGTTACGAGTGCAGATTGATCGCAGTGATACGGTGACAGAGCTGTTGCATAAAGTCCGATGCTTGGCTTTAGATGCTTATGCTCATCAAGATGCACCCTTTGAGCAGGTGGTGGAAGACCTGCAGCCGGAGCGCACGCTGGCCTATTCGCCCCTGTTCCAGGTGATGTTCGTGCTGCAAAATGCGCCCTTGGCGCCCTTGGCGCTACCGGGGATGACTTTGACCCCATTGGCGGTAGAGACAGTCCCGGCTAAATTTGATGTGACCCTATCGATGGCGGAGAGCGAACAGGGGCTCTCGGCGAGCTGGGTATATAACCGTGAGCTGTTTGAGGCGGACACTATCGCCCGGATGGCGCAGCATTTTGAGACCCTGTTGAGGGCGATGGTGGAAGATGGATCGCAACCGGTAGCGACACTGCCACTGCTGAGCAAAGCAGAACAGCGTCAGCTGTTGATGGGATGGAATGACACCGCCGTTGACTATCCTCAGGACAAGTGTATCCATCAGCTGTTCGAGGAACAAGTGGAGCGCACCCCCGATGCGATTGCGGCGGTCTTTGAGCAGCAGCAGCTCACCTATCAAGAACTCAACGCCA
>JAKSDM010001078.1 GCA_022360135.1 Pseudanabaenales cyanobacterium
ATCTTTGCCGTGGACGAATCGGTGAAAAGGGGAGTCGATATAGGTGCCCGTGTTGGAGCACATATTGATTTGGCTGATCAGGAATTCTGTACCCTTGGCGTAGTAGGCATGGGAAGCTTCACGGGAGAGAAAGTCACAGATGAGCGGGGCAGGGAGACCTTTGTAGGTAATCATCCCTTCTTCGACCACATGACTGACATCGATAAATTTGGCGGTAGATTTTGCCGGAGACATGCTCATTTTCCTCGGAAACCCAGTTGCTTTTCATTCCTGAAAATTTAGGCGTTTTCCTAGCGGTAATCAAGGCATGATTTCTATCATAACTACTCTTGCCTTACAGGAATTGCTAAGGGTTGAGTTATAACCAACCGAGAGTGGAATGGCACTGAAATAAGCCATGTGGGCAATGCCCATCCTACGGAATATCAGGGCTTTTAGCGATTTATAAACTCTTATTTCAGTGCCATTCAACCGAGAGTGATATTGTCGAGCTATAGCATAAGCTTGTTAGACATTGTTTGTGGGCAGTAGGGGGAATCTGTCAGCGCTTATTGGCGAAATCGATAAATGCCTATGGTTTTTGCGGGCATGTCAACCCTGATCTCTGAATCTTTAATGGTTATTGTTGGGGGGGCGCCAATCTCCAGTAGATCTTCTAGCACGCCGCCGTCGGCTAACGCCAGTCGATCAATGCTCTCAATCGCTAAATTAGCTTGAACTGGTATTGTTAAGAGATTAGAGGAGAGGGTGCTGTTGTTGATGATGATGATCATGCGGTTGTCGCCCAGTCCTCGGAAAAAGGCGTAGACATCCAAATTCTGTGGGCCGTTTTGCCGCCGCATTTCGGCGTAGTAGCCGCTATGTAGAGCCGGATTGCTTTTACGGATTTGAATCAACTTCTGGACATAGCCAAAGGTCGCTTGAGGATTCGGCAAGAAGCCAGAGCCACCCGATGATCGGCCCGCACTAGTCCAGGCCCAATCTGGCATATCGCGGCGATTGTCTGGATCTGAGCCGCCATACATACCGATTTCGTTGCCGTAGTACAGCTGAGGGATACCTGGCAGGGTGAAGAGACTGCCTAAGGCCAAGTGATAGCGTCGGCGAATCTGATCTTCTGAAACGCCAAATCCGGGTTCATGGATAAACCGGGTCAAGTCATGGTTGTCGAGTAAGTTTGTCAGCATCAGGGAGCGGGAGCCAAACGCCGCCAAGGTCGCCTGAATTTGACTCGCGATCCGATCCACCGATCGCCCCTTAGCAAAGGTCTCCACCATCGCCTTTTGCAGCGGAAAGTTAAAGACAGAGTCAAACCCGGCATTGAAAAAGGGTTTCAGGCGTTCGATGGAATGTTGATCTAGAATCTCGCCGACCAAGAAAATGTCGGGTTGGGTTTGATTCATCAGAGGAATCCAGGTGTTTTGGAGATAACTCAGGGGAACATGTTTAGCTGTGTCTAGGCGAACGCCATCAAGGGCGAATTGTTCGATCCAACCCAAACTCTGTTGCGTCATGTACTGAACCGTCGCGCCATTGCGAAAATCAAAGTCAGGCAAGCCAGCCAGGTCGCAAAAGATCGTGGGATTCCCTAATGCTTCGCACAGCGGACGACTGGGATTGAACCAACTGGGTTCTTGACTAATGATGCGAGCATTGTAGCCCGCATGGTTCACGACCTGATCCAAAATAAATTTGAGTCCATTATCTTGCAGAGTTCGACTGAGATGGTTAAGGGCGGTATCTCCACCTAATTTGGGTTCGACGGCAATGGTATTGGGCATCGTAAAATCAGGCCAGTAGCCGTGGTATCCACAGGAGGCATTGTCCACTGATCCAATCCGGCCAACTTGTTGGTAGGCAGGCGTAACCCATACTGCAGTCACGCCTAGTTCTTTGAGATAGTCAACTCGCTGGCTCAGCCCCGCCCAATCCCCCCCGTGGAATTTGGTGGGACTGTTGGGGTCGAAACACTCTGCCGCCCCTAAAGTGTCATTGGCGCTATCGCCATTTTCAAATCGATCCGTCATCACCAGATAAATCACCTGCTGTCGCCAAACACTGGGATCGGCTGCGGCTAGGCTGAGCTGCAAGAAACTACACCAAACAGAGATTGTACCCAATAAACTGACAAGTAGCGATCCAGGACGCTCCATGGTGAGACTCCTAACGACAGAATAATGAGGTCTGATTTCTGAGCTATAGAAATATTCATTCTGACAAGTGTGAGCGGGTTTAGCCGATATCTTTGACGGCTCCAGTGAGTGATTTCGAAAACTTTGACTCTACTTCACATTGACAAATCGTTCTTGGCCAATCGCTCGGAGTTGTTGCAAATCCTCTCGCCGTGAAACCGATAGCGGTGTCGTCGCCTTGATTTCCGCCGCCAGCAGGGCTGTATCTAACGGTCGTTGCTCATAAATCGCCCGGTAGAGGGCCGTAATCACCCCCTGCTCAATTTCTGCGCCACTGAAGCCGTCAGTTGCCTGGACTAACTCAGACAAGTCAAATCGTTCAAGCGTCTGATTCCGGGCATGCAAGTGAATTTTGAGAATGACTGCTCGTTCCTGAGGATCTGGCAAATCCACAAAGAAAATCTCATCAAAGCGTCCTTTCCGCAGTAATTCTGGCGGAATCCGAGACAGGTCATTAGCTGTCGCCACCACAAAAACCTCTTGGGATTTTTCCTGCAGCCAGGTCAAGAAATACCCAAACAACCGTCGAGACAAGCCTCCATCTGCATCCGTGTCGCTGACGCCCATACTTTTTTCAATTTCATCAATCCACAGCACGGCAGGCGCCATTGACTCCGCCAGAGAGACCGCCCGTCGGAAGTTTTTCTCTGATTCACCAACGTATTTGTTATAAAGCCGACCCGCATCTAACTTCAACAACGGCATTTTCCACTCTCGGGCAATGGTTTTGGCTGCCAGAGACTTGCCGCAGCCTTGAATACCCACAATCAAAATGCCTTTGGGCGGTTGTAGGTTAAAGGCTTGAGCTTGAGGACTAAAGCCGACCTTAGCTCTGGCTAGCCATTGTTTGAGGCCCCTGAAGCCACCCAGTTGAGCCGTGTTGTTTTCAAGTGAGATATAGTCCAGCAAGCCTTCCTCATGGATTACCTGGGCCTTGCGCTGCAGAATTCGCCCGATATCCTGGGCGCTGAGCGCGCCATCCTCCAAAGCGGCGTAGGCAATCACCTTCTTAGCCTGCTTCAGGGTCATTCCCTGCAAAGCCCGCACCAAAGCCTGTACATCCTGCTGCTGGAGCTGCACCTTAATCCGACCCTGGAGGGAGCGAGTCACCTCAGAGATCACCTGATAACGCTCATCTGGGCCAGGCAGCTTGAGATTGAAGTAGACAACATCGTGGGCAATTTCCCGAGGCAAGTTAATGGCGTCTCCGGTGAGGACGATGGCGGACCGGTTCAGTGAAAACTGGTGGGCAATTTCCCGGAATTGCCGCGCAACGGTGGCGTCGTCTAGGTGTTTAGGGAAGTCCTTCAGTAAATAAATCGCTTTAAAGCTCATATCCTGGATGTGCTTTAGCATATCCAGCGGTTCGGTTGTGTTCTCCAGGGCTGGGGGACGATTTGTTCCAGGGGGGGCATACTCGTTAGTCCAACGGGAATGAATGTTGCCTGGCGATCGCACTAATCCCTGTGCGATACTCCACTCAAACATCGCCATCTGCAGGTCGTTGACGGCTTTGTTAAGTAGCGCCTCCACCCGCTCCTCTTCAACCGTCTCAATCACGATCACCGGATGAAAGGACATGATCAGGGTTTGGAAGTGGCTAATGCTGGCGGGGAGGGTCATGACACATTCCCATAAATCTTCAGAAGCAATATATTAATAGTGACTAGCTGCACACATCCAGGAATACCCGTACTCCAGAGGGATTGTGCGTTAAGGGAGCGCCGTAAATTTACTGGCCGCCCATATTGGCGCCTTCTTTGACCCTCAGGTCAATTTGGACCGGGTGAGCAGAATTTGCTAGCGGCTGTTTGAAGCTGAATTGCTGAACCTTCATGATCATCGACCCTGACTATCCCCACGTTGTCCTATCGTTTACCTACCGTGGATTTAAGATTGAGATTGATCAGGGTCAGTTTGAAGGGCAGCGAAGCTATGCGGCTTGGGCGAATTACGCTAAAGGGTGCGCGGTGGCGGTACCCTTTGCCCGGACTCGGACTGAAGCGGTTAGGAATGCTAAGGAGTGGGTGGATCGGAGGTTAAAAACTAGGAAGTAGAATTCAGCATCCAGCCTCCAGTTGTCATGGGTCACGGGTCATGGGTCGCTTAGCCAATGACCAAGCCAGAAAATCCTGCTTAAGTGGGCGCCCACATGCAAACTTAGAAATTCTGTTGAATATATTGCAGAATACCTCGAGCGATCGCGCCCGCCATTGTGGTGCGCCATTGAGGATCGGCCAGACGCGGAGCGTCCTCTACTCCAGTGACATAACCCACCTCTAATAAAGTGGCTGGCATTGAGGTGTTTCTGAGAACATAAAACCGACTCCGTTTTAGGCCGCGATTGCGCATTCCTGTAGCTGACAACATACTGCTATGAATCACTTCGGCCAGTCGTCGTCCGGCGTCAGAGTAGTAGTAGGATTCTATGCCATTCACATCTGGACGACTTAGACTGATGGCGTTGGCGTGAATGCTGACAAATAAATCGGCATTGACTTGCTCAGCAATATCAACCCGGGGCTGTAAATCCAGGGTCCGATCCTCCCGTCGAGTGAGTACGACCTGAACCCCCTGCTCTGCTAACAATGATGCTACTTGGAGGGAAATGGGAAAGATAATGTCTATTTCCCGCAGTCCGCCAATCCCAATCGTTCCGGGATCAACCCCGCCGTGACCCGGATCGATAACCACAACCACTCGCTGGTTAGGCCGCTGGGGCAGATTGACTGAAGGCAATTGAGGCCGGGGGGGCGTATTGGCTGGAGGAAGGCTAGGGGTATTTCTAGGCGGAAGCGCTGGAATTGGCGCCGTCGGGACGGGTTGAGGCTGAGCCGGTTCTGCTGTTGCGGCGTCTGGCTGATCAGGAATTGAGTTAATTGAGACCCCTTTCTCGGGCAGCAGTACAATTCCGCCTGACCCGCTAACGGAAAAACGCCAATCTGGGCTGCCATCGCCTAGATTTAGGGTCACTTGGGTTACCGGGGGAGCGTCTTGAGATTGGGTGATTTGCCAGTTGCTGATGCTGTAGCGATGGTTGGGCAACTCTTGGGGCGTCAATCCGGGCGCAATTGAGGTGTTAAGTAACGTGAGTACAATTTGGCGGTTATTTTTGCTTTCATCCCCAATCCGCTCCACTTCAATTTCGGGAAGGGCTCCGGCGGTGCGGATGAAAAACCCATCTGCAGTCGCCACTATCCTCTCTAGCTGTGTTGTCCCTTGATCTGTCCCCTCTTCGCTGATGGCGGTTGCGGCAGGGGTTGTGGGGGAGGGAGAGGTCGTCTGAGGAAGGGTCGGAGGAGGTGATTCAATCAGCCTAGGTGAGGGCAGCTGAACCGTCCACTGGTTGGATATGGCTCCTCGAACTTGAATCTGTTGGGGGTCAACTACATAACCGGGATTGAGTTCGATCACTAACCGAGCGGTTTGGGCGTCAAATTGCTCCACCCGAATTTCACGAACTGCTCCTCCTACAGGTTCACTGACCGCTGCTTGATCCAATGTGGTTTCGGGCAAATCAATAATGATCCGAGTGGGGTTTAAAAGTAGCTGCGCCCTTGGCTGAACCTGGGTGTCGGTCGTAAACACGAGGTGATTCTGCTCAGCATCGAAGCGCCAGAACTGAAGCCGAGCTGCTTCAGCTGGCAAAATGAGCAGCAGAAAACCAAACGCGCCGAAAAAACCAGGAAATAAACGATTCAAGCTCACAGTCAAATTAATCAGTAATCCATCAAAAAATTGCTCACCCTGATTATCCAAAGACCCTTAATCCTAAATTTATGGATTAAGTCTCCATTGCTCTATCGTTAGGCGAGTCGCCATAGTATCATTCATCCAAGTGAGTCTGCCCCAAATTCCTTGTCCTGAGTACTATAGCGAATGGTTTTAAATTTGGAGCTTAATTTGACCTGACTTATATAATGACTTTATCAGGCGACGGCTCCCTCAAATACTTGAACTG
>JAKSDM010001537.1 GCA_022360135.1 Pseudanabaenales cyanobacterium
AACTGATTGAGGACCGATGCACACTTCAAAATGAGGTTCAGACTATCCTCAAGCACTATCGAGTACAGAATTTTTTCTCCTTCGAATTTGACTCACTTGGGATAACTTACAACCAGCAGTCAGGACATTCCAAGACCAGTAAACGGGCAAAAAAAGCAACTGAACCAGTCGTGAAAAAACACTTCTTCCTCAATTTTCACCGTCAGGAGCAAAACATTCAAGTTGCTATTCTACTGACTGGTTGGCGAATTTACGTCACCAACGCCCCAGCAGACCGTCTTCCACTGGCTCAATCTGTAGCTTATTATCGAGACCAATGGCGAACAGAACATGGATTCCACCGATTCAAGCGGGGTAAACTCCCGGCCTTACCAATCTATTTTCAGAACCAAGACCGCATTGTCGATCTAATGTTTCTTCTCACCATTGCACTACGGGTCTTTACCCTGATGGAATTTGTCGTTCAAGGCAATCTCCAAACCCTCAATTCCAAACTCAGTGGTCTCTATGAGGGGAATCCCCGTCGCGCCACAGAACGACCATCGACTGAACAAATGTTGCGAACTTTTCGCAATATTACACTTTATCATTTGCCCAACGGTACTGCTGAAATCACTCCTCTCAATTCCTTACAGCAAAGGATTTTGGCCTTGATGAACATTCCAGTGACTATCTATGATTTCCCGTGACCACACTGCTAATTCACATAACCTGCGAAAAGTCAGCGAACCGACAGTCTATAGATTGCAAGAAAAACTGTGTTGGAGCAAGCTAATTCATCCCGTCATTGAGCAATGCCAGATATCGTAATATCCCAGCTTTTGGTTCTGTACTCAGGTTGAAATTGGCATTTAAGCAAGTGCATCATCAGTACCTGTAAGTAACTGCCAAGTTCCCGTTGTTCGCTGCGCCCCAAGGCTTCTAATTCCTCTACCAAATTGTCAACGTCTAACTCTCCCAATGGCCTTTGCGTAAATAGGCGACCTGTTGCTCTGTCCATTTGAGAAAGTCTTGATGATAGAGGGTTACATTGCCCATACCCTAAAGTCCCCTTGCTTGTTTTGCCTAAATCTCAGGATTGACGCCCAGCGCTTTCAACTGCTCAGCCAAACGAGCCGCCCGTGCTTCTGCCTGTTGAGCCTGAATTTGGGCCTGTTGGGCTGCGGTCTGGGCCTGTTCTGCCGCCTCCTCAGGCGTCGGAACCAATTGGCCCGATTCCATAAAATAGCGGAGCTTGCCATCTTGCACCCCCAAATAAAGTCCCAACACTTGGCTCCACAACCACCCAGCTGAATTCGCAGCAATCGACTGATAGCACCTATCAACTAGATGATATCCCTGGAACTCCAACGTGTCTGGCGAAAAAAGAAAATATTCCGGCGTCCGAAAGCGATCTTGATACAGCGCCTTCTTCAGCGTTTTGTCCATTTTTGCAGTCGAGTCCGACAGCAGCTCAATAATCAGATCGGGATACTGTCCCCCTTCTTCCCACACCACCCACGATCGCCGAGGACGCTTCTCCGTGCGGTTGACCAAAAAGAAATCGGGTCCGCGATAGTCTCGGTTTTTAAGCTGTTCGCGGCTGAAATAGATGGTTAAATTTGCGCCAATGAAGAAATCAGAACGCTCTCGCCATAGCCATTCCAGACAAGCCACCAGAAGCGCCAACTGGGCATAGTGCAGTGAACTTTCCATTTCTGGCTCATTACTCTCCAGTTGGGTCGCATCTGGCATCAAACCCGCCAGTTCTTGAGCAGTCAGTGACATCGCATATCCATCCTCAGTGCTGGATTTCTCTATTGTAGAGGCGACAATAGGCCGAAATAGATCCCAGCCTGACAAGAGCTAAAGCGATTTTAGACATTGCTCAAACTCCCGCAAAGCCACACTAGAACCAGCATTCCAAGCACGCTCCACATATTGGGGCAATAGAGTCTTGACATCTACATCTGAAAAGGTGGGACTCGTTAAGCTGTTCTGATATCCCTCTGGGGTTAGGACATAAATCATTAAGCCGACTTGGCGATAGATCCACACTTCCGGAATAGCCAGTGTTTGATAAACATCTAAGTCAGTCCGTGAAGTCAGATCCATCTCAATCGCCAGATCAGGCGGCGGGTCTTGGCTCAGATCAATCCGTTCTTTGCCTAAAACAGCCCGCCAGTTTTGAATATAGAAGCAGGCGTCCGGTTCAGCTCCAGCTTCTTGCAGCCGCTTCAAAGTAACTGGATCAAACCCATGCCAATCCCGATTTTGGCGCCGCAATAACATCGTGACTAATTCAGCCAGCGTCCGACTGCGGTTGCCATGTCCGGGAAGAGGAGCCATAAGGGAAATCTTTTGGGTATGGGCATTGAAGCAAATTTTGATAGCGGCGTCATCGCGACGACTCTCTAGAAGAGCTTCATAGTCCGCCCAAGTTTGATAGCGCAGGATAACTTCGCTCCCCGGCAATAACTCAATGCGCTCTCGACTAACAGTCACCACCATGTTGCCAACCTCTCAAACCTGGTCTGGATCAATCCCCATTTCCCGTAATCGCTGAGCCAATGCGGCGGCGCGCTCCTCTGCCGTCACTGCGCGCTTCTCCGCCGTCGCTGCGCGCTCCTCTGCTGTCGGAATCAGACGCCCATCTGCGTCACACCACCGCAGCCATAATCGTTCAATCCCTTGGTAACCACCCTGCCAGACTCCAATCCGAACGCCCCATTCAGGAATAGAGACCTGTTGATCCAGTATTTCCATTGCCTGGTAACGTCCTCCCACTAGGCGAAAAGCCTTCAACTCACTTGTGTAACGGTCAAAAAGGATGTAGTAGGGAATGCGTAGAATTTGCTCGTAAACTTCCCACTTAGTCGGTGGAGTATCTGCACCTCGTTCCGTCCTACCCAAGTCTTCTTTTTCTGTTCCAGGAGAAAGAAGTTCTACGACCACAAATGGATTTACCCGCTCTTGCCAAACCACGTAGCTGAGCCGCATATCACGCCCCTCATAGAGCCGAGGGGCGCCCACCACCCCAAACCAATCAGGACGCTTGTACCACAAGGGATGCTCGACATCATAATAGAGGTTCATGTCTCCCACACTGAAGATTTCATCTTCGCTATAGTTCGTCAGCCGCAGTGTGGCGCTAAGCAATTGGGGTTGGAGGTAGTGATATTCGTCAGGCAAACCCGGCTCCTCTGGATCTTCGCTCGGCAGGTCATACATAGTTGGCAGGGTCTCTCTGGGAGGCCGAGGGGGATTGGTTTGCTCAACGGGAGGCTTTAGTGGTTGCATGCTTTCTATCCCATAGCTACACATGACAGGCAAAACAGGGCAAAGTATCGTCTTCCTCATCCAAAATATCTGTCAATACTTCCGCCAAAAGACGATGAGGGACTTGCTGCTCAAAGTATTCATAGGTTTCTGGCAGTTCTTTATGGGTATCACAAAAGAAATACTCAATCTTCAGATCTGGATATGTCTGCCGCATAAAAACCGCAAGGGCGGTACTGTCCTTGCCGCCAGAGATACCCAAAATATGTCTGACTGGTTGACTCATACGACTCCCCGTCTCCTGGATTTTCGTGGTTTAGTTAAATCAGAACCCGGCTGCATGCCTAAAATACGTTCACTTAATTTAGCGATAAAAGCTTGCTGTAGCCTGGGATCATTCTGAAGTTCGGGTAGGTTTAGGGCCTTGTCCACAACTTTATCCAGCAAGACTTCTTTGTCAGCATCAATCCAAATGACCTGATTGACCTCATGGCCATCTTGCTCAGTGATAGTCACTCTTTTGGCGATAAATCCAGCTCCTTTAGCTTCGACTTCTTTCTGCAACGCTTCTAAA
>JAKSDM010000095.1 GCA_022360135.1 Pseudanabaenales cyanobacterium
AATTTACTCAAGCTGAGGCGGGTGTCCGATGTGATGACTTCCCAGGTTATTTGTGCGCCCCTGACCGCCTCAATTATGAGCTTGGCTCAACAAATGGCGGAACATTGGGTGAGCTGTGTTGTGATTGTGGAGACAGACTGGTTGGATACGGCTTATCGCCAACTCAACGCTGTTATGCCCGTTGGCATCGTGACTGAGCGCGACCTAGTGCAGTTCCAGTCCCTACAGCTCAATCTGAATAAACTGCAGGCTCAAGATGTCATGAGTACGCCCCTGTTTCTGCTGAGTCCCGAAGATTCCCTGTGGACTGCTCATCAAGAGATGCAACAGCGCCATGTGCGCCGCTTAGTCGTATCTTGGAACTGGGGCAGTCGTTTGGGGATCGTCACCCAAACAAGCCTATTGCGGGTGTTTGATCCAATTGAGATGTACGGCGTTATTGAGACGCTGCAGCGGACAGTTCATCAACTAGAAGGAAACTCAGCCGCCTTGTCGGCTGCTGAACCGTTAGAGCAGTTCTTGGAATCTCAAGTTGAGCGTTCCGTCCCCTTGGGCGGGAGCGATCGCCTTTCTGCTTTAACCCAGTCCTTTGCCCCTGAAGAGACGATAGCTGTAGAAGAACTCCAGACGCTTCTCGCCAGTACACAAGACTGCTTAGAGTTTCTGGTTAGGGAGCCGGGTATGCCCCTAGAGCAGCGTCAGACTCAAATTAGTTTAGCCTTAGCCAAATTGGCGCAGATGCAGACTGCTTTAAGGACAAGTAGGGAGTCAAAAGCCAGCTGATCAGCTTGAGGTTGAGGCATTAGCCGATAGGTAATAGACCTAAGGGTAGGGTATCGTCTACCCCCTTATCCCCTACCCCTACCCCCTATACCCCACACCCCACCCCCCATCTTGCCAAGATCGGTTCCATCCAAATGAGAATCGCTATATTTGCAGCCAGGGTGATTGATGTTACTCCCAAGGATAAGGAATCTCCTAAAATTGTAAAGATTCACGTGTGATTGCGTCTGCTGGATTGATTATGAAAATCTAACCAGCGACGTATCTTGACCTTATATCCAAGAAGATCGACTAGCAATGTATAACCTAACTGCGGCTGGTGGGAACGCTAACACTATTTCTGGCAAGCGTCTATTTGTCTATGAAGTGGTTGGTTTCCATCAGAATTCCGAAACAAGCCAGAACAGTTTCCAACTCCGAAAGAGCGGTAAGACGCTCATTACCGTTCCCTACAGCCGTATGAACCAAGAAATGCGAAGAATTACCCAGCTAGGCGGAAAAATCGTCAATATTTTTCCTGTCGGGGACGGTAGGGCGATTCCATCCCCTCAAGTCCAAGCAAGTCCCGCCAAACCCAGCGCCAAAGCCAAGGAAAAGACCGTTGTCCCGGTCAATACCTACCGCCCGAAAGATCCCTATGTGGGTCAGTGCCTCTCTAATGATGAGTTAGTTCGTGAAGGCGGAATTGGCACCTGTCGCCATCTCACCTTCGATCTATCTGCTGGAAACCTACGGTATCTCGAAGGTCAGAGCATTGGCATTATCCCTGAAGGCTTAGATAAGAATGGCAAACCCCACAAGCTTCGTTTGTATTCGATTGCATCTACCCGCCACGGCGATCATGTCGATGATAAAACCGTATCCCTCTGCGTTCGCCAGTTAGAGTACAAACATCCTGAGACTGGAGAGACCGTCTACGGGGTTTGCTCAACCTACCTTTGCAATCTGCAGACGGGCGCAGACGTCAAGATTACCGGCCCCGTAGGCAAAGAGATGTTGTTGCCTGAGGATCCCAACGCCAATATCATCATGCTGGCGACGGGAACTGGGATCGCCCCCTTCCGAGCCTACCTATGGCGGATGTTTAAGGATAACGAGCGCCAGAAGAACCCAGATTACCGGTTCAAAGGATTAGCCTGGTTAATTTTTGGCATCGCGACTACGCCCAATATCCTCTACAAAGAAGAATTAGAAGAACTTCAACAGCGCTATCCAGACAACTTCCGGCTCACCTATGCGATTAGCCGAGAGCAGAAAAATCCGGAGGGAGGCCGGATGTACATCCAACATCGGGTGGCTGAACATGCTGATGAGCTCTGGCAATTAATCCAGCAGGAAAACACTCACACTTACATCTGTGGTCTTAAAGGGATGGAAGACGGTATTGATCAGGCCCTGACCGCTGCTGCTGGAGCTGGCGTCAATTGGCCTGACTATCAGCGCCAGATGAAACGAGCGGGTCGCTGGCATGTGGAGACTTACTAAGCAGAGAGGTTAAACTGCCAATGAATCCCGAGTTAAAGCGTCAATTTTTGCTGCAATGCCTGCTGATTGCTGGTGTCGTTTCTACGGCTATTCACTTCACGGATAACTATCTTTACATCGAGCAATATCCTCAACCCGATTGGATTACACCGTCCTCTGTTTACATTTCGTGGATCATTTGGACAGTGATCGGTCTAACGGGCTA
>JAKSDM010000918.1 GCA_022360135.1 Pseudanabaenales cyanobacterium
TCCATGCAGCTCTTCTTAGGAGTTTGGCAAGGCGATCGGGAAAATCGGACAGGCTACTGGTTACGGTGGTGGGATGCCCAGGGGAACCTATTGCTATGGGGAATAGAACGAGCAGAACAGGAAGCTCAACGAGCAGAACAAGAAGCTCAGCGAGCCAAACAGGAAGCTCAGCGGGCGGAACAGGAAGCTCAGCGGGCGGAGCGGTTACTGGCTCAACTCCGAGCAGCCGGAATCGAACCAGAAAGCTAACTTGAATCAAGAAACGAGACTTTATGGCCCGGGTCACTGAAGATTACGATAATGAGTGGCTGGCGGTCTTAATTCCCTTTGGCATTCTCAATACCCAAAGCGATCAACTCTCGATTTATCTGGGGCAGTCGGCTGAGACCAGCAACTTTTGACTATTGCGGTAGCTGGAATCGCTTTTCAGAATCAGGGTGTAACGGCGCTCTTCTGGGGAACCTTAACCGATATTGAGGAAGCGCGCTTTGGATACCCGTTTAGGATTTGCTGTTAGGATATAGCTAATGCTGACACTAAAATTAATGACGAAAACGGAGACTATTCAATCAACTTCCCTTCTTGCAAGCTTCCATGCCCTTGCAGAGCCACTTCGCTTACAGGTAGTCGAACTCCTACGGGATCAGGAACTTTGTGTTTGCGATTTGTGTGAACGTCTCAATGTCAGTCAATCTAAACTTTCCTTTCATCTCAAAACCCTCAAAGAAGCCGGTTTAGCCCGAGGCCGTCAAGAAGGACGTTGGATTTATTACAGCCTCAATTTGCCTCAGTTTGTTGTGCTAGAACAGTATCTCTCCGAGTTTCGTCGCCTGAGTCCGATCCTGCCCGCCCGAGTTTGCCCTGACGAGACCTAGTGGTTTAGTTTTGTTTGAAGCAAAGAATACCCTTCAATTAAACCTTTGCTTGACAAATCAATATTTTTTGAAATGATTAGATTATGAGTTGCGATTCGGGATATCCGAATGGGAGTAATCAATGCAATTCAGGAGCAGGCAGCGGTTTCACTAAGTTCTGCGCCAGAGAAATCGAAATCAACGATGGTTAATTTTTGAGAGAGTCAGGGATGAACACAGTTAACCGAGAAATCCATTCCTCAGCGCTTCAGGCTGGGGGAAAGCTCAGTTTTTTTGAGCGCTATCTGACTGTTTGGGTGATTTCATGCATTCTGGCAGGCATCATGCTGGGCCGCTCGTTTCCTGGATTAGCCGTGGCGCTGGACGCCATGAGTATCTTCCAGGTGTCTATTCCCATTGCCATTTGCCTGTTTTTCATGATGTATCCGATCATGGTCAAGATTGACTTTGATCAGGCAAAGCAAGCAGCGCGCGCCCCTAAACCCGTTCTGCTAACCCTAGTCGTGAACTGGTTAATCAAACCTTTCACGATGGTGGTCTTCGCTCAGTTTTTTCTGGGTTGGCTGTTTCAACCGCTGCTGAGTGGAACTGAGATGATTCGAGGCAGCGAAGTGGTGCTGGCGAATTCCTACATTGCTGGCGCGATTTTGCTAGGTATCGCTCCCTGTACTGCCATGGTGTTGATGTGGGGCTACTTGTCCTACAGCAATCAAGGCCACACGCTGGTGATGGTCGCCATTAATTCTCTGGCGATGTTGTTCCTGTATGCGCCGCTAGGTCGCTGGTTGTTAGCCGCCAACAACTTAGCGGTCCCCTGGCAAACGATTGTCTTATCGGTTCTGATCTATGTGGGATTACCGCTGTTTGCTGGGGCCTACTCCCGCTATTGGATTCTAAAGCATAAGGGGAAGGCGTGGTTTGAGCAGAAATTCTTGAAGTATCTCAGTCCGATTTCGATCGCAGCCCTGCTGATTACCCTAGTGTTGCTTTTTGCCTTTAAGGGGGAACTGATTGTAGAAAATCCCCTCCACATTCTACTGATTGCGACGCCGCTGTTGATTCAAACTAATTTTATTTTTCTAATTGCCTATGTAGCCGCCCAGAAACTGAGCTTAACTTATGAGGATGCAGCGCCGGCAGCCTTGATTGGGGCGAGTAATCACTTCGAGGTGGCGATCGCCACTGCGGTCGTCCTGTTCGGACTCAATTCAGGCGCCGCACTGGCGACCGTCGTTGGAGTGCTGATTGAAGTGCCTCTTATGCTGATGTTAGTTGAAGTCTGCAGACGCACCGCATTCTGGTTCCCGCGTGAGCCCGAGAAAGCGACCCTACAAGATCCCCGCTGTGTTCGTCCTTTAGGGTGAGGGGAGTGAAAGAAATTGAATCTCATCACTACCTCCGGATCACTACCTACCGATGCAATATGGACAGCACACAGGATTGGTCGCCAATCTGAATTGGCATTGCTTCTGTGTCACAGTGGATTGATTGATGGCCAAGATTAATCTCCTCTGAGCCTGTATGGGGCTGTCTAGTAATATAGGTTTTAGCGATTAGGGAATTCTTGTCGATCGACTTATTTTTTGGAATAAATCCACCGGTCCAACCCGGGCTGCACGATCGCCACCAGACCCGCAACTTCTTGGGCGACAGGGACTTGGCCGCACCGAAATTCGCTAGATCTTGGCGACTGTGAGCTGGGCGCCACATCACCAATGCATGGGCGTCAGGAGTATGTTGAATCATATGCAACAGAGTTGCAATCAGGGATGTGGTGTACAAGTGTGCTAGTGTTCGTCCGGTCTGCAGCGACATGCCCAACTCCTGTAGTCTGGGAGCAAAGGATGAACAAGGCATCAACAATTCTGCGGCGCCGCGATCGCACCATCTTTCCTTCTCCGCCTCTCGCCAGTCTGGATGTTGACCGGCCAACGCTTGTTCCTGGGCGTCAAACAGCAATTCCATCAACTCATGTCCTTCGGTAAAGCGCCGACGAACAACCGGATCATCTTCTTTGATCAAAATTAATCCCGCATTACCGTCAACCAGAATACCTTGTTGATCGACCAAGGGCGCGCGTAGTGGTTCTGGCATGCCAAACTGCTGGTAGATGGGGGCTAGGTCGATCGGCGGTTGATCACTCAATCCGGCTTCAGAACGCAAAAACCAGACATACAGCATGACCAAATCAACCGCTTCTTGCCAGTCATAACGCGAGAGAAAAGCGTGTCCGGGATGGCGGTAAGGGCGAGGTAGATTGGTCTGACTCACGATTCAACGGTCATCTTGATCACGTTGTACAGCAGTTCCCACTTTTCTGGCGTTGTCGGCTGCTGGCCTCGATACTTCAGTCGAGCTAGCATCAGCACATCATCCGTTGGCAACTCTGCCTTTTGAGCAAAGGCGACTAGGCTAGGAGGCAGATCCATCCTCTCATCAATTGGGGTCTTTGAATCGCTTCCCTGTTCTTCTTTCATTCCCAATACAGAGGTCAGCCGATTCATCAACTGCCAGGACAAGTTTGTGGCTTTCCCCCGCTCAATCTGAGACAAATAATTGCGGGAAATTCCCACAGCTTGGGCCAGCTTTTCTTGGCTCAGCCCCTCTTCACATCGTCGTTTGCGAACTTTGACTCCGAAGTCGCTCATGCGCGATCGCTCCACAAAATTGGCCGCCAAAGGATGAATTGGAACCTCATAAGCATCCCTTGTAGAGACGCAATCCAGGCCTGAAATTGAAAACTACAGTTGGCAAAATAAGTCATTAGGCTTTACATACACCTGAAAAAATGGTACAAATAAACTATGTAAACTGACCACTACAGTTTACAATTTGATCCTATCAAAGTTGGCGGAGATTTCCCATGACCCAAAAAGTAGGACAAGATAGCAAGGCTAAAGTGCTTGCCGCCTTTGAGCAAATTCTGACGGCGCAGCGCCAGATGCAGTCAAGAGTTGCGACAAAAGAGGAAGAGGCTGAAAAGGAACGGAATCTTCAGGTTCTAGAAACAGTCGCCCAATTAACCCCAGACGGTATTGTCCGTGGCTTTGCTGACCTACAGCTCTCGTTTAGCGCTGTCATGAGTCAGATGTCTGGCCAGCTCACCACAGAAACGGATAAGCGTGACGATTTGCAGCGGGCGATCGCCGTCGAAACCCAACGTTTACAAGACTTGCAACAAACCCGTGTGGTTGCTGATGCGCTATATATCCTGAACCAGGAACATCAGGAAAATCTACGCTTGCTGCAAGCACGCATCGCCCGTGAGCAAGAGGCACTGGAGAAAGAGAAGATTGCAACCCAAAAAGTATGGCGGCGAGAACAAGCAGAGTTTGAGCAAAGCGCCAGTATTCGGGAGCAACTTTTGGTGCAGGAGCGACAGTGCCAGGAAGAAAATTATCAGTATGAAACGGGGCGATCGCGCACGATCTCAAATGATGACTATGAGGAAGCCAGACGGCAAGCTGAACGACAGATTCAAGAAACCAATCAAGCCAAAGAAAAACAGTGGGCCGAGCGCGAAAACGTCCTGGCGGCCAACCAAACCAAACTGGAAGAATATCGGCAGAAGGCTGACGCATTTCCACAAGAATTGGAAGAGGCGACCCAAAAAGCGCGAGAGGAAAGCATTAAGGAAACCCACGACGCTGCCAAGGTTCGAGCCAATCTACTGGAGAAAGAATGGGAAGCCACTCAACAGGGTTATGAACTCCAAATTCAATCCTTAGAAGCAAAAATCCAAAAACAGACTGAAGCAATCACCTCAATTTCTACGCAACTTCAAACTGCAATGGGTCAGGCTCAAGACCTTGCAATGCAAGCTTTTTCAAGCTCATCTCGCCAACTATCAGACCAGCCTAAAACGACTGAATAGATGCGCATCAAAGGCTGGGAAGACGGCTGTACAACAAACGCCAGACTCGAATCTGATGAGTACGAATGTAACATTTCTGTCCTTTTTTGATTCCCTAGAGGGCTTTATGGCTACTAAAAGACTCAACGCCAAAAATACTAAAACCGAAATTTTGACTGCTTACAATGAGCTGGCTAAGGAAAATAAGGCATTAGAGGGGCAACTCAAATCAACTCAAAAAATGATGTCTCAACCTACACTGAGTCAAAACGGTACGTCTCAAGTGACAATCACCAAAGGACCCGTATCCACTGAGCTAAAATCTTCTATGAAGCCGCCAGAAATTGAGTCAATTATCGAGGCGTTAAACCGACTTCAACTTAACTTTGGCGGCGCAGCTAGCACCCTGTCTGAACAGCTCACATCTGAAGTTCTCAAATTGGAAGAAATTCAGGCATCTGTAGCAGAAGAATCACAGCAGCTAGAAACACTTCATAATTTGCAATTTTCTGATGACAGCTTAACCCAATTGATTGACGAATATGAA
>JAKSDM010000231.1 GCA_022360135.1 Pseudanabaenales cyanobacterium
ATCGCCTCAAGAAATTGACTCACTGCTGTTTGGGCGATTTCCGCCTGGGCCAAAGAAAAGGCGTCAGAAGTCGGCTGGATTTGTACCCTCTGGTCTGAAGATGACACTTTGAAGCCAAGCTGACTGAGACTTTGGAGCCCCAGCTGCAAGGTGCGATCGCAAATGGCCAATTTCTCCTGAATCTGCTGACGGCTGGCTATTTTACCCGTGCGGCTGAGGTGTTTGGCGATTCCTAATAACTGTATCCATACGGTTTGGGGAGGAGAAATTGTCGGAGCCGGATAGGCGATCGCGAGGGATTGCTGGGTCTGAGCAGCTTGCCGAATCCAGGGACTTAATTCATCCCAACTGGTTGGGCATCGGGTAATGGCCAGGGTTGCTGTGGGGGTATTCCCCGGCCCCCTCCGCTGATCGACCAGCCAATCGACTGAGGCCGAATGGCGCTGAGTAATCGGGTCGGCTGTGGCTGGGCGCACGGCCCTCAGTCGAATTTCATATCGCTTCTGGTAAGTGTTGAAATCAAGTTCTGCGATCGCATCACAGCGTCCAGTGGGTAAATCCTCTTTATAATGCCCCCACCACACCCCAGGAAATCCGACCTTGAGGGAATCATCCCAAATTTCAAACTCAGTTTTGATATATGACAGCTTGCCGCCTCGCCAGTCTTTAATATTGCGGTTCCAGACATGCTCAAACCAGACGTTCTGGATCAGCAATTTCGGCGTGGGATTACCCATACCATAGGGTTCCAAAAGTTTTAACTCTCGAAACAGGGTTTTCCCTAATTCAGCCACAGTCACGGTCAACTCAGCCTGAATGACTGGTTTGTTAGAGGATGCCATCAACAGCTGCTGTTCCCTGAGCTGACGATTAATCGCTTCAACGAAAAGAGGAATATTTTCAACTGGCAGACTGAGTCCGGCGGCGAAGGGATGCCCTCCAAAGCTATGGAGCAGATGGGCTTGGTCGTTGACTAGCTGGTACAAATCAATCTGATTCACTGACCGGGCGGACCCTCTGGCGAGTAGGGGCTCTAAATGTCCCGATTCAGACGTGTCTGGATCGATAGTCAGGAGGATGGTCGGGCGGCCATACTGCTGGGATACTTGACTGGCCACCAACCCCAATACGCCGACCGGCCACTGGGCATCGGCCAATACAATCGCCCGAGTGGTCGATAAGTCAATCTGCTCAAGCTTTTGGCTAACCTGACGAAAAACGTCCTTCTGCAAAACCTGGCGCCGGGCATTGGCTAATTCGGTTTCTTCTGCTAGCTGACGACACCGCAACGGGTCTTGACTGGTCAATAGCTCAACACAAAAGCTGGCGTCCCCATGAATGCGACTGACGGCATTGATCCGGGGGCCTAACCCAAAGGAAATGTCGGTGGGGCGATCGCCGCTGCGTCGGCACAGTTCCAACAGACGCGCCACACCAGGCCGATGGGATGATTTTTGGGGACCATCCTGGTTGGGTAGATGGTGTTGCAGCCGTTCAATTCCTCGCTGGGCTAAATAACGGCAGTCCCCAGTTAGCTTGACTAAGTCAGCAATTAGACCAATGGCGACCAAATCCAGCAAATTTTCCACTGGTCGCTGCGGCGACTGGGGCAGAGTTTGATAGATCGCCTCCACTAGCTTGTAAGCGACCGCCACGCCAGAAAGGTGAGCCAGGGGATGGTGAGGTTCCAGGCGGCGAGGATTGATGATCGCAACGACAGGGGGGCGATCGGCGGGCAAGGTATGGTGATCGGTGACGATCACGTCCATCCCAAGACCATGGGCGTACTCAATCTCCTGTCGATTGGCGCTGCCCGTATCGCACGTTACCATTAGCTGACAGCCCCATTCAGCTAGCTGGTCAATCCCTCTCTTCGAAAGACCGTGGGATTCCGTCAGCCGATTGGGGATGAAATAGGTGAGTTGTTCCGGTTCAGGAAAAAACTGCCCCAGCCCTTCCCATAGGACTGCTGTAGCGGTGACGCCGTCGGCGTCAAAATCACCCCAAATGGCGATCTTCTCAGCTCGATCACGGGCTGTTTGCAACCGTTCTACTGCCCAGGCCATTTCCTGGCCAAACTCAAAGGGGCTTGCGGGCGAATAATGCTGCGGATGGAGAAATCCCTTGAGCTGTTCTGGATTACAGATACCCCGTCGCCAGAGAAGCTGGGCGGCGTGATGGGGCGGCAAGGATTCTGGGAGTCCTGCTTGTCGCCGCACCACTTCAACCCATGCCGTCGGAATTTCAACCGACGGGGTTATTTGCCATTGAGGAGTCAGTTCTGGCAAGGCAGTCTAAAGATTTGTCAGATCCAAGGCTTTCGATCCACCCTGTTCGAGCAGGGTTAAATTTTTAGCCAGCTGAGTCCAGATCAGCAAACCACTGAATAGGGTTAAAGATACACCCATAGCATAGGCTAAGCCAGTAGGGAGGCCAAAAATCTCAATGCCTGAAGCGAGAAATACACAGGTTCCACTGCAAATGCCCAGGAAAGGAACTTTAAGTTGTAATCCCCGCAGACTCGTCAGCCTGCCAGAGGAACGACCATCAGACCAGGACTGAACAGACTGCTGAAGTGTAGCGCTGAAGGCCGAGCCAGATGCGATCGCCGCCAGGAAACCAGCCAAAAACAAAATATAAGGAGGATTGGAGTACACAGAACGTTCCTTACTAAATCAAACTTCTTCGTAAAAAAAGTTAATAACAACTCAATTATAGAAGGGAGAGTGAACGTTCTAGCGGGAGGGTTGCCCTTGAAAGACAGCAGCCAAACTGGCCATCGGCGGAACCAAGGTGGTCGCCCGCTCCATCGAAAAATCTGAGATTGCCCCCCAAGCAGCTTCCAGCACCCGAGACGGGCTCAGATCCGGCTTGATCAGCTCCCAAAGTCGTTGCACTTCTTCTGTGTGAAGGCGATCATCCTCGGTTAGGGCAATCAGAAGCTGCTGACGGAGATATCGCCCCTCATCTGATAACAGATACTGAAACCCATGACTGGCAGTAGGCAAGAGGTCAAATTCTCCATTGGTTTGGGCGATGGTGATCAAATTTTCCAGTCGTCGCCACTGGAACTTGCCTTCTTTGAACAAGATATCAATCAAGCGACGTCTCAAAGATGGAGTCTCACCCATAAGCAGCCGTCGGGCAACATAAGGGTAAGCAATCTCTACAATCTTGAAATCGGGATTGAGACTTAGGGCCAACCCCTCTTGGGTGACTAAGGAGCGAATAATCAGGGCAAACTTGGCAGGCACCCGGAAGGGGTAATCATACATCAGCTCCGAGAAGCGATCAGTGATGGTTTTGAAGTTGAAATCCCCAACGTTAGCGCCGATCGCTTCTCCTAAAACAGCCTCTAGAGCAGGCGCAATCGACTCTATATCAGTTCCAGGCGCTAAGAAACCGAGCTGGATAAAGTCTTGAGCGACCTTGGGATAATCCTGATTAACCAAATGGACAACGGCGTCCACTAGGGTTTCTTTGGTTTCCTGCTCAAGTTGATCCATCATGCCGAAATCAATGTAGGTCATCCGACCATCCGGCATGGCGAATAAATTGCCAGGATGGGGATCGGCGTGAAAGAAGCCAAACTCCAGAAGCTGTTGTAGACCTGAACTGACTCCAATTTCAACCAGGTCGTCGGGATTCAGATTAGCCTGCCGAACCCGTGCCGTATCAGTTAATTTAAAGCCGTCAATCCACTCGAGGGTAAGAACCCGTTTACTACAGTAGGGCCAGTAGATCTTTGGAACTTTTATCTTGGGGTCGTTGCGAAAGTTATCAGCAAACTTCTCAGCATTGCGACCTTCGTTAAGATAGTCAATCTCTTCGAAAAGTTTAACGCCAAACTCATCTACAATTTGGGTCAAATCATGGCCCAAATTCAGCGGCAAGAATGGCGCTGACCACCCAGCCGCCCAGCGCATGAGGAACAAATCACAGGTGATGATGGGGACCAAGTTGGGACGCTGAACCTTAACCGCTACTTCGTCCCCGCTATGGAGACGGGCTTGATAGACCTGACCCAGGCTAGCGGCCGCCACGGGTTCGGGAGATAGATAGCTGTAAATTTCTTCGGGGGTTCGTCCCAGCTCTTGCTCAATCGTCAGTGAAGCAATTTTTTTAGAAAAAGACGGAAGCTGATCCTGCAACTTGATCAGCTCAGCTAAAAAGTCTTGGCGAATTAAATCAGGTCGCGTAGAAAGGGCTTGCCCAACCTTGATAAAAGTGGGTCCGAGTTGAGTCAGTGTTGTCCTAAGTTGGGCGGCTCGCTTTAACTTGTTGGCTTCTTCCTGACCCCATAGACGATCTAACTGCATTGAAACAACAAAGACGCCAAGCAGCCAAATGATCTGTAGGGCGCGCCAGATAACTTGCCAGGGGCGGTGGCGATAATAGCGGGCGATCGCGCCCGAATCATAACACCTCAACTGGGCAGGTTGGGGCTGATTCACTTGCTCAAAAACCTCCCACGCCAGAAACTAGAGGATAA
>JAKSDM010000401.1 GCA_022360135.1 Pseudanabaenales cyanobacterium
AAGGATACAACAGCCTACTGTCATGTTGACCCACCAGCCCATCACCCGATGTTTTATGGTGCTCTGCTTTGGGGCGGCAGCGCTATTGGCGGCGGGTGAATGGCGGCCCCAATCGTTCGAGACGCTTGAATTGCTAGGGAGGCGAATTGAAAAGATTAGAGCGGCGGCAATCCTGAGGCATATTTTAGTCGACGATCTGGTGCTGGTGGTTAGCCTGCAATCTCGTCAATTAAGGGTTTACCAGAAAGGTGAAGTCATCCTCAGTTTTCCCGTAGCGGTGGGACAGGCTGAGTGGCAGACCCCTTTAGGGCGCTTCAGGATAACTCAAATGAAAAAGGAGCCTGTCTGGCAACATCCCATTACCGGTGAGATTGTTGAGTCAGGCCCAGATAATCCACTAGGCGCCCGCTGGATTGGTTTTTGGTCGGATGGGCGGAGCCAGATTGGATTCCACGGCACCAATCAAGAGGATTCGATTGGTCAGGCGGTCTCCCACGGCTGCATTCGGTTGCGCAATCAAGACATCCGTGATCTATATGAGCGGGTGGGAATAGGCGTTCCTGTTACGGTAACGCCTTGAGAGACAACTAACCGGAGGTGACTGGGGTTTCCTCGGGCTTGGGTTCGAATTTGTAGGCGTGATCCTTCAGCAGAGAACTAACCTGGCTGAGGACATCGTCTCCGCTAGTCTTTTTGATCGTTTGGCGTTCTGGGAAGAAGTCTGGCCGATTGAGGTTGCAGGCGATCGCGTCTTGAACCTGATCAGCGATCAAATTTGATAACTCTTCTCGGGCCTTTTCTCGCTGGTAATTAGCCCCTTCTTCGGTGGTGGCGTAGAGCGGCGGCAGACGATTGAGCGCATAAGCAGCCACATCGCCCAAGTCCAATGTACAATCATTGGACGCCTCAATTTCAGCAACGCGGGCGATCGCGTCAGTTAGAACCAGTTCTTCCATGACGTTGATGAATTGTTTGCGAGGAACTGCAACCACCTCGCCAGTCAGTAACGCTCCCATTAGGCGATCTAGGGCCATGTACTCTTCGATAGAGAGTTCAGAGGCAGTGTCGCAGATGCGACCCACTTCAGCTTCCATAGCGGGGGTTAGATAACCATCTTGTAGGGCCTGTTCAACAATTTTCTCAATACTCATTTCAACCTTTACGCTCCATGAAACCAAATGGCTGAGAACAGCAAAAAGTAAGTCTGCTGGGATCACAAAATCTCAACTTGTTCTTCCAGACGACCTATCCGGAAAAAGCGCCTCGATCGAACCGGGTTGAGAATTGCAAAATCATTTCCGAAGGTAACTATGCACTTGCCATAGTGTGCCCAAGGGAATCTCAAGAGAGACATCGCCAATTGAATCCCATGGAATAACACAGCCCAGGCTTTCAAAGGCAAAGATTAACTGAGTTTATCCACTCAATTTATGTTTAGATAAGTTTACGCTTCTTAATTTACAAGCTACGATCGCTGAATTTATACAGCTGAATTTATACGCATATGACATCTGCAATTCTGGCGGAGCGAATTGCTTGTCACGTCTTACGGGTTCGAGAGAGTGAGTAACTGATTTAGCTTCAGACTTCCGCCAACCGTCTACTGTCTACCCAAATGCCACTGCCTAATGCACAACTTACAATGCCTAATCGCTCACCTACCAAATTGTCCAAATCGAGAGCGCCTGATATCTAGATGAGTATTGCGCCTAGCTCCCAGTTAAGCTTTAGGCTTTAGGTAGGCGATCGCCTGTCTCCATAGCATAAATGTCTGATTCTCCGAATCGTCTAGACAAATGCAGTAGGTGTCTTGCCACCGCACCCTGCCGGTTATGACATCATTGGTCATCAGCTTGATCTCGACTTCCTGCTTGTCTCGAATCAGCATTTGCAGCTGACGAACACTGGGGAGTCCTGTTTCTAATTCGGTCGCCATAACAGTTCCTCGCATACATTCGATCAGGGCCATTCAATTAGGGTTCCCTGATCTGAATCAGCCGCCAATGGAGATGAGCATAGCTCACATCAACGGAGTTGATTAGGGCGGAAAGGCCGCCCGCTAAAATAAATTAACAATCACCAGTGGAGTCATTAATGGCAATCAAGTTTACCAAGTATCACGGCCTTGGCAATGACTTTATTTTGATCGATAACCGTCAGCAGCTTGAACCGTGCTTGACCCCCGAGCAGGCGATTAAAGCGTGCGATCGCCATTTTGGCATAGGGGCGGACGGGGTTATTTTCGCCCTACCTGGTCAGACCGGAACCGACTATACCATGCGAATTTTCAATTCCGATGGGTCTGAACCAGAGATGTGCGGCAACGGCATTCGCTGCCTGGCGAAGTTTTTAGCAGACCTTGAAACTTTAGACAACAAGGCGCTGAAGCTTCCCCACGCCTATCGCATTGATACCCTAGCGGGCGTTATCACTCCCCAATTGCAGGTCAATGGTCAAGTGACGGTAGATATGGGCGAACCACACCTCTTGGCGGGCGAAATTCCAACCACTCTAACAGCGACTGATGATAAGGCGGTAAACCAATCCCTGATGGTAGCTGATCAAACCTGGTTGGTGACCTGTGTCAGCATGGGTAACCCTCACTGTATTACCTTTGTGGAAAATGTCAGGGAAATTCCACTGGAAACGCTGGGGCCTCAATTTGAACATCATTCAGCCTTTCCCCTACGGATCAATACAGAATTTATTCAAGTTGTGCGTTCCGACCACCTCAAGATGCGTGTTTGGGAACGGGGCGCCGGAATCACTCTGGCCTGTGGCACGGGAGCTTGTGCGGCGCTAGTGGCGGGCGTGCTGACGGGTCAATGCGATCGTCAAGCTGTGGTAGAACTTCCCGGTGGTGGTTTGGAAATCGAATGGTCCGAGGCAGACAATCGAGTTTATATGACGGGTCCCGCCGAGCAGGTATTTGAGGGACAGATCGCCTGAATCCTAGGTTGCCATATCAGGAGGGGGTATTATAGATGACAATTGTTTTAACCAATGATGATGGGATTGACGCCCCGGGAATTCAGGCGTTGAGAAATGCACTGTACGGCAGAGAGAGTATAATTGTGGCTCCCAATGCTCCGTTATCAGGCTGCAGCCATCAAATCAATCGGGGCGGACCGATCGAAATTGAAAAACGGGTTGAGGGAGCGTATGCGATTGCGGGCACTCCAGCAGACTGTACACGGGTTGCCCTCAGTCACTTGTGCTCAGAGGCAGAATGGGTTCTTTCCGGCATCAATGC
>JAKSDM010000110.1 GCA_022360135.1 Pseudanabaenales cyanobacterium
ATAGGCTCCACTCCGTAGCCGTAAGCTATCTCTGATATCAGCAGTCCGTTGAGCGTATCTTTGGCTTCGATCATGTACTGTGTGACCAGAATGGTTTGAAAATAAAGCCGAAACAGACTGACCACATTTTCGCCAAAGGCGGCGGCGGCGAATGCCTCTGCAGACAGGGCGGAGGCGCAGAGGACTTGGGCGTAGGGGAAAAGTTGAGCCACCTTATCACTGAAGCGCTGATCATACGTGCGAATGATTAAACGACAGTCGGGATTAACCCGATGAGCCATCAGGCCCATCTCCAGATTCTGAACTTCGTCTTCACTGACGGCGACGACACTCTTAGCTGTCGATAGGTTAGCGTTAGTCAGCGCATTCGCAATATTGCCTGTAATCAGGGGCATTTGAGGTACAATATGCGACTCTAACTCTTGTCGAGTAACCCCCACAATGGGTTGCTTAAGTTCTTGTAACAAAGTAGCGACTTGTTGCCCCACTCGCCCTAGCCAAATCACGACCACATGAGCCTGCTGTGGAACCGGCGGCCGCCGGGTTAAGAATTGAAATTTAAGGGTTAGCAACTTTTCAGTCAGCAGTGCGTACAGGACACCGATAAAGGCTGTTCCCGCTAGGGTTAAGCCCAGGCTGAAAAGACGCAACCACCAGGGAATCTTCTCAATCGGGGGTAAATCACTGAACAGGTCGCCATACCCGCCTAGCAGCAACATCATTGTGGCGTAAAATGCATCCAGCAGCGTCAGGTCCTGATTCGGGTTGGGATAGTGGAGGCGAAAAAGCAGGACGCCGCCGACACAAAGAATGAGGACCGTCATCCCACATAGCATAGCCACTCGTCGAATCTGATTCTCCGAACCCGATCGCCACAATCGCAGCAGCGATCGTTGCGCTTCACGCCATCCCTTGATTTGGCGAATCCTCCGCCAGCATCGGCCAAACTGCCAGCCCGACCGCCTAGGTTGAGATTTGGGGCTGTTTTTGAGTTCTGGCTCTGCTGTAATCGTCACCACAATATCCCCAGCTCGAATCGTGGTGTTGGGCAACCAGGTATAGAACTGGGCGGAAGGACTGTATGGGCTATCAGTCTCACTCCAACCATCGAGAGGCAAATTGGCTTGATCCGCGGAAATATGCCTGAGAACTTGACGGGTGCGAGTATTCAATTCGTGAATGCAACGCTTGTCACACCAGTAATGGTCTGGGGTGATTTGCTGTTTGATGATCTGAAACCGATATTCGCCTAAGCGAAAAAAACCTAAAAGTTCTTCTCCAAAGGCAGCCAGAGCAAAGGCAGTGGCTGAAAGCTGAGTCGGTTCAAAGGCGGCGAAATTTCCTAGCTGATGTCCCAGAAGCTGGTTGAGGTTTTGCTTGTCGGAGCGAATAACCAGACGAATATCGGGATTGATGACTCTGGC
>JAKSDM010001827.1 GCA_022360135.1 Pseudanabaenales cyanobacterium
CAGTGCAATCGCCTCTTCCTCAGCCCTAACTGAAATCGTCAAAGGCAAGACGCTCGACGATGCTCTCCAGATCACCAACAAAGAGATCGCCGATTATCTAGGCGGCTTGCCTGAAGCCAAGATGCACTGTTCGGTGATGGGGCAGGAAGCCCTGGAAGCCGCCATCTATAAATATCGCGGCATTGAAGTCGAACAGCATGATGATGATGATGGCGCGTTAGTCTGCACCTGCTTCGGCATCAGCGAGAATCGTGTCCGTCGAGTCGTGATTGAAAATGATCTGACCACTGTGGAGCAGGTGACCAACTATGTGAAGGCTGGCGGCGGTTGTGGTTCCTGTTTAGCGAATATCGAAGATATCATTCTAGCGGTGCAGCAAGAACGGGAGGCCATTCCCTCGAAAGTGGCGGCGGAGATCGCGATTTCCCAGGAGAAAACTGCCCCACGTCCCCCAAGTCCTTTGACTACCGTGCAGAAGATTGCACTAATTCAACGAGTTCTAGATGAAGAAGTCCGGCCCGTCCTCATGGCTGACGGCGGCAATGTTGAGCTATATGATCTGGATGGCGATCGCGTCCAGGTGAGTCTTCAGGGGGCTTGTGGGTCTTGCTCAAGCAGTACAGACACGATTAAGTATGCGATCGAAGCTCGGCTCCAAGAACGAATTCTACCCAGCCTCGTGGTCGAAGCCATATAAGTCCAATTCGATCCCGTCTGAAGATAACCCCAATCCATACTAATTCCTCTGTTCTCAGGGGGTAGGGGAGTTCTTTTCCTCATGACCATGCAATTTTTTGTGATTCCGGTTGGACGATCACCCCCGTGAATGCGGCAAACCCTTTATTCCATCGTCCAACTCAGCCCAAGAAACTAAGGAGAAAAAAACATGCGTCAAATTGCATTTTACGGTAAAGGCGGAATTGGTAAATCCACCACCTCTCAAAACACCATTGCCGCTCTGGCGGATACTAGTCGCGTCATGATCGTAGGTTGCGACCCCAAAGCAGACTCTACCCGCTTGATGCTCCACACCAAAGCTCAAACCACGATTCTGCACTTGGCGGCAGAGCGGGGCTCGGTCGAAGATCTCGAACTCGAAGAAGTGCTGCTTACTGGGTACAAAGATGTCAAGTGCGTTGAGTCAGGTGGTCCTGAGCCCGGTGTTGGCTGCGCTGGTCGGGGTATTATCACCGCTATCAACTTCCTAGAAGAAGAAGGCGCTTACGAAGGTCTCGATTTCGTCTCCTACGACGTACTGGGCGACGTGGTTTGCGGCGGCTTCGCCATGCCCATTCGGGAAGGCAAAGCTCAAGAAATCTACATTGTCACCTCTGGGGAGATGATGGCCATGTACGCCGCCAACAACATCGCCCGAGGCATTCTCAAGTATGCCCACTCCGGCGGTGTACGTCTGGGCGGACTGATCTGCAACAGCCGTAAAGTTGACCGTGAAGTTGAGTTGATTGAAGAATTAGCTCGGCGGTTAAGCACCCAGATGATTCACTTTGTTCCCCGCGACAAGTCAGTACAAGAAGCTGAACTGCGTCGTATGACTGTGATTGAGCATAATCCAACTCACCCCCAAGCAGATGAGTACCGGGCTCTGGCTCGCAAGATCGAGCAAAACACCAATTTAGTGATTCCCACCCCAATCACCATGGATGAATTGGAGGAACTACTGGTTGACTTTGGCATCCTGGGCGGCGAGGAAGAATACCAGAAAGTGCTGGAGGCGGATAAAGCGAAGACGGTGGCAGTTTAACTACAAGGCGGCGGGATGAGGGCGGCGGGATCACCCAACCTACCGCGATCAATCGCAAATGGGTCAAGGCCCATTCCCCCGAGGTTTGATTCCTACCCTTCATCCTTGCCTATTTGACTCTTTTCCCCAACCTCTAATGCCCAATCCCTAATCCTTACTGAGAGGACATCATGGTAACAACTGCAGAAGAAAAAAAGATGCTGATCCAGGAGGTGCTGGATGCCTATCCTGAGAAAGCCAAGAAGAATCGCACTAAGCACCTCAATGTTTATGAAGAAGGTAAGTCTGACTGCGGCGTTCGCTCCAATAAGAAATCTATCCCCGGAGTAATGACCACCCGTGGCTGCGCCTACGCCGGATCTAAAGGTGTAGTCTGGGGTCCAGTCAAGGATATGGTCCACATCTCCCATGGTCCAGTTGGCTGCGGCTATTACTCTTGGTCCGGTCGCCGCAACTATTATATTGGTACGACGGGGGTTGACACCTTTGGCACCATGCAATTCACCTCCGACTTCCAGGAGCGGGATATCGTCTTCGGCGGTGATAAGAAGTTGTCCAAGCTAATCGATGAAGTTGAGGAACTGTTTCCCCTGCATGGTGGGGTGTCTATCCAATCTGAGTGTCCCATTGGCCTGATTGGAGATGATATTGAAGCGGTCGCCCGCAAGAAGTCAAAGGACCTCGGCAAGACAGTGGTTCCGGTCCGTTGCGAAGGCTTCCGGGGTGTTTCCCAATCTCTAGGCCACCACATCGCCAATGACGCTGTCCGCGACTGGGTCTTCCCCCAATCTGATGAGAAGAAAGGCGAACTCGGGTATGAGCCTGGACCCTATGATGTGGCGGTGATTGGCGACTACAACATTGGTGGAGATGCTTGGTCATCCCGCATCCTGTTAGAGGAAATCGGGCTGCGCGTGGTCGCCCAGTGGTCTGGCGACGGCACCCTGAATGAAATGATGCTGACGCCGCAAGTGAAGCTGAACCTGGTTCACTGCTATCGGTCAATGAACTACATCAGCCGTCACATGGAAGAGAAGTATGGGGTGCCCTGGCTGGAGTACAACTTCTTTGGCCCCACCCAGATCGCTGACTCCCTCCGCACCATCGCCGCTCGCTTCGATAAAACTATTCAGGAAAATGCCGAGAAGGTAATCGCCAAGTATCAGCCTCAGGCGGATGCGATTATCGCCAAATATCGTCCTCTTTTAGAACGCAAGAAAGTGGTGATGATGGTGGGTGGTCTGCGGCCTCGCCACGTCATTCCCGCCTTCTATGATCTGGGCATGGACGTTGTGGGCACGGGCTATGAGTTTGGCCATAACGATGACTACAAGCGCACTGGCGACTATGTCAAAGATAGCACCCTGATCTACGACGATGTCACTGGCTATGAGTTTGAACAATTCGTTAAAGCCCTACAGCCCGATTTAGTCGCCTCTGGCATCAAAGAGAAATATGTGTTCCAGAAAATGGGACTGCCCTTCCGCCAGATGCACTCTTGGGATTACTCCGGCCCCTACCATGGCTATGACGGATTCGCCATATTCGCCCGTGACATGGACTTGGCCCTCAATAGCCCCACCTGGGATCTGATCAAGGCGCCCTGGAAGCAATAGGAGATCGGGAGATTGGGAGATCGGGAGATAGCTTTGAGTTTTGACTTAAACCAACCATTCAAGCTCATCCTCCCCATCCTCCCCATCCTCCCCATCCCCTCACCCCCTCACCCTCCAATCCCTAATCCCTAATCCCCACCAGAGGAGATAATTATGGCTCAGAACTTAGAGAATATCGTAGACCACGTTGAGTTATTTCAGCAGTCGGAGTATCAGGAGCTATTCCTGAGGAAGCGTGAATTTGAAGGTGTCCCTTCCCCAGAGGCAGTTGCAGAAGCGGCGGAGTGGACTAAAACCTGGGAATATCGAGAGAAGAACTTTGCCCGTCAAGCATTGACCGTTAATCCCGCTAAAGCCTGTCAGCCCTTGGGCGCTATTCTGGCAGCTGTTGGCTTTGAAGGGACACTGCCATTTGTTCATGGCTCCCAGGGTTGTGTGGCTTACTTCCGCACCCACTTTACCCGTCACTTCAAAGAGCCCTTCAGCGCTGTTTCTAGCTCCATGACCGAAGATGCAGCCGTTTTCGGCGGGCTGAAGAACATGATTGACGGCTTGGCCAACAGCTACGCCCTCTATGAGCCTAAGATGATCGCCATTTGCACTACTTGCATGGCTGAGGTGATCGGAGATGACTTGGGCGCCTTCATTGGCAACGCCAAAAACGAGGGTTCAATTCCCGAAGACTTCCCCGTTCCCTATGCCCACACACCAAGCTTTGTCGGTTCCCACATCACGGGTTACGACAACATGATGAAGGGGATTCTATCGAACCTCACTGCGGGCAAGAAGGCGGAAACCAGCAACGGCAAGATTAACTTTATCCCTGGCTTTGAAACCTACATGGGTAACCTGCGGGAATTGAAGAGTCTCACCTCCCTGATGGGTGTGGACGCCACCATCCTGGGGGATAATGAACTCTATCTAGATTCGCCAACTACGGGTGAGTTCAAGATGTACCAGGGCGGCACACCGCTGGCGGCGGCGGCGGACTCAATCAATGCTGAGGCGACCTTCGCCTTACAGGCATACTCCACCGTCAAGACGCGTGATTACATTGGCAAGGAGTGGGGGCAAAAGACGGCTGCTTACCGGCCTTGGGGCATTAAAGGCACCGACAATTTCCTGATGGCGCTGTCTGAAGCGACGGGTAATCCCATCCCGGAAGCGTTGGAACTTGAGCGGGGCCGCGCCGTTGACGCGATCACGGACTCCCAAGCCTGGCTGCATGGCAAAAAGGCGGCTCTGTATGGCGATCCTGACCTGGTGATGGGGCTGCTACAATTCCTGCTAGAGCTGGGGGTTGAACCTGTTCACGTTTTAGTCACCAACAGCACCCCGGAATTTGAGGCAGAAGCCAAGGCGTTGCTGGCGTCCAGCCCCTTTGGCCAAGAAGCGACCGTTTGGGGTAAGAAGGATCTGTGGCACATGCGATCGCTCCTATTCACCGAACCAGTTGACTTCCTGATCGGCAACTCCTACGGCAAGTATCTCTGGCGCGACACCAAAACTCCTCTCATCCGCATTGGCTATCCCATCTTCGATCGCCATCATCTGCACCGCTACTCAACCATTGGTTATTCAGGCGCTCTTAACCTACTCACCTGGATCTTGAATAGCGTTTTGGATGAGCTAGACCGCAGCACCATTGTTCCGTCTAAGACCGATATCTCCTATGACCTGATTCGCTAAGGCAGGACATTGGGAGTGGAAGGGAGTTATGAGTGATGAGTTTGGAAACGGTCCGTAATTTAAACCTCGATACTCTTCAACTCATAACTCTTCTTTCTCACCCCATTATCACCGCTTAAGAGAGACTACAATGAACACAATTACAAAATCTCCAAACCTTAGCTATTTCCCCACCCCGGCTCAGAGAAAGGACTGGGATCCACTCCGCCCCATTCGTCGCTGGATTAACAGTATTACGGTCAAAAATTCTAGATTTGCTCATTTTGTCTGCCAATTGATTCCCTGCGAATGTCCTTTCGAGCGTGATGTCGTTCTTCTAGGGCGTAAGCTATTTCATATTCCGCCACTCTGTAAACTGAATCCTTTCTACAACGAAATTGTTGGACTTCGCTTCCGCGCTCTAACTTATCTTTCCGACGTCTGTGAAGTGGATGTGACGCAATATATTTGCTAGTCCAGAGAGCAATGAATTTTAGGTTTTGAGTCATGGACTAGCGAATTCAACTTAAAACTCAACACTTAAAATCCCATCTCATCACATTCTGGCAATCCTTTGCTCCGGTTGAGTACAGAAAGTTACTCATACAATTTTCTTCCATCCTTTACCCCTTCAGCCTCCCCATGAAAATTACCCAAGGCAAAATCAACGAACTCCTGAGTGAGTCTGGTTGTGAGCATAACCATAAGAAGAACGGCAAAGGTAACAATAAATCCTGTACACAGGTAGCCCAACCGGGCGCCGCTCAGGGTGGTTGCGCCTTCGATGGCGCCAGCATTGCCCTGACGCCGATCACAGATGCGGCGCATTTGGTGCATGGACCAATTGCCTGTTCCGGCAACTCTTGGGGCAGTCGGGGCAGCCTGTCCTCTGGACCAATGCTCTATAAAATGGGCTTTACCACTGATCTGAGCGAGAATGACATTATCTTTGGCGGAGAGAAACGGCTCTATAAAGCCATCCTAGAGGTCAAGCAACGCTATAATCCAGCGGCGGTCTTTGTCTACTCTACTTGCGTGACCGCACTGATCGGAGATGACCTGGACGCTGTCTGTCAGGCTGCTTCTCAGAAGGCTGAAATCCCAGTCATTCCAGTTAACTCGCCGGGATTTATCGGCAGCAAAAACCTGGGTAATCGGGTAGGCGGCGAGGCCCTACTGGAGTACGTGGTGGGGACAGCTGAACCTGAATACACCACCCCTTACGATATCAATCTGATTGGTGAGTACAACATTGCCGGAGAGATGTGGGGCGTTCTGCCGCTGTTTGAGAAATTGGGCATCCGAGTGTTAGCCAAAATCACAGGGGATGCTCGCTACCAAGAAGTTGCCTACGCTCACCGCGCCAAACTCAATGTCATGATCTGCTCAAAGGCGCTGATCAACATGGGGCGCAAGATGGAGGAACGCTATGGCATTCCCTACATCGAAGAGTCTTTTTATGGCGTCGAGGATATGAATCGCTGTCTGCGGAATGTCGCCCTCAAGTTGGCAGATCCGATTCTCCAGGAGCGGGTCGAGGCGCTGATCGCTGAAGAGACTGCGAAGTTGAACCAAATCTTGGAGCCCTATCGCGCCCGTCTCCAAGGCAAACGGGTTGTCCTTTATACCGGCGGCGTCAAAAGCTGGTCTATCATCTCTGCAGCCAAAGACCTCGGCATTCAGGTGGTCGCCACCAGCACAAAGAAGAGTACGGAGGAAGATAAAGCTCGCATCAAAGAGCTGCTGGGCAAAGATGGCGTCACGTTGGAGAAGGGTAATCCACAACAACTGCTGAAAGTAATAGCCGACACCCAAGCCGATATGCTGATTGCGGGAGGACGTAACCAATACACAGCCCTGAAGGCGCGTATCCCCTTCCTCGACATCAATCAGGAGCGCCATCATCCCTATGCCGGATACCTTGGCATGGTGGAAATGGCCCAAGAACTGGATGAAGCTCTTCACAGTCCGATTTGGGCGCAGGTGCGAAAAGTGGCGCCGTGGGAGCAGAAAATCAGAGAGATAGAAGAGCGGGGGCGCAGGGGCGCAGGGGAGGAGTCAATTCAAGATCTGCCGTCAGTGGAGCAAAGCCCTGTGGAGTCCAAAACTCAAGCCTGGAAGAATGCGCCAACAAAAGTGGTCGCCCGCAAAAAGTCGGTTGCGGTTAATCCGCTAAAGCAAAGCCAACCACTGGGGGCGGCCCTGGCGTTCCTAGGGCTAAAGGGGGTAGTACCCCTCTTCCACGGCTCACAGGGCTGCACGGCGTTTGCCAAGGTGATGCTGGTGCGACATTTCCGTGAGGCCATCCCGCTTTCTACCACAGCGATGACGGAGGTAGCGACCATTTTGGGGGGTGAAGAAAATGTCGAGACAGCCATCCTGACGCTGGTGGAGAAATCAAAACCAGCGATGATTGGGCTATGCACCACCGGTCTAACGGAAACCCGTGGGGATGATATGAAGGGCATTCTCAAGAGTTTTCGCAAGCGACACCCTGAGTTGAACCCTCTCCCCATTGCCTTCGCCTCGACCCCAGATTACAAGGGATCCTTACAGGATGGTTATGCGGCGGCGGTTGAGGCCATTGTGCGGGATGTCCCGCCCAGTGGAGAGGCAGAAATTAATCAGACCGATGAGGGGTTGCTCTCCCATTCTTATGGCTACCCCATCACTGGACTGCCATCGCAGGTGACGGTACTAGCCGGTCCTTCCCTGGCGCCCGGCGATGTCCAGGAGATTAAAGATATTATGTCAGCTTTCGGGCTTAAGCCCATTGTTGTCCCTGACCTCTCCCTGTCTCTGGACGGGCATTTGGGGGCGGACTACAGCGCCACTACGTCTGGGGGAACGGCGCTAGGACAGCTCCTGACGTTGGGTCACTCCACCTTTACCCTAGCGCTGGGAGAGAGTATGCGACTGGCAGCTGAGATTCTGCAGCAGCGATTTGGAACAGAGTATGAGGTGTTTGATCAGCTGACCAGCTTAGAGGCAGTGGACCAGTTTTTGCTGAGGTTATCCGAAATTAGCGGTTATCCAGTGCCTGAAAAGTATCGGCGTCAGCGTTGTCAGCTGCAGGATGCTATCTTGGATACCCACTTCTACTTTGGCCGCAAGCGAGTCTCCCTCGCCATGGAGCCTGATCTGCTCTATTCAACTGCCTGGTGGCTAAATTCGATGGGGGTAGAAATTCACGCGGCGGTCACAACGACTAAATCGCCCCTGTTGAAGCGCCTGCCGATTGAAACCGTCACCATTGGCGACCTGGAAGACTTGGAGAACCTGGCTAAAGGCTCAGATTTGCTGATCACCAATTCGAATGGCGTTGCGATCGCTAGTCGCCTCAACATCCCGCTCTATCGGCTGGGCTTCCCTATCTTTGACCGATTAGGCAATGGTCAACGCTGCAGTGTTGGCTACCGAGGCGCAATCGAATTACTGTTTGACATTGGCAATCTCTTCCTGCAGATGGAGGAAGCCTCAGCCCATGAGCGAGTAAAGCGATGGAGCAATGGAGATATGCGGTGAGGAATTAGCGTAAAAATCAAGTCCC
>JAKSDM010001714.1 GCA_022360135.1 Pseudanabaenales cyanobacterium
CACTGACCTGACCTTAGACCAAAGCTCCTGCTTTTCTTCATCCAAAAGCCACAGGGTGCTGCGGTCAGCCTGCATCAGAGCCCGCGCCTCCGACATCACCGATTGCAGCGTCTTCTCCAAATCCAAACTTTGCTCTAGAGAGGAAATCGCCTTTAGCAGAGCGGAAACTCCTTTTTGGTTGCGAGCCGCAACATAGAAGGAGTTACAGCTTTCTAGGATAATGCCGATCGAAGAGGCGAATTCGCGGAAACTGCGTTCGTCTTGATGGTCGAAGGGGGTTCCCCCAATTTTATTCAGCAGCTGCACAACGGCGACTACATTCTTTTTAGTACTAAACACCGGCATGCAGAGGATATTCAGAGTTCGATACCCAGTTTTTCTATCGGTGCTGGGATCAAATCGGGGATCTGCGTACGCATCCGGGATATTGAGATATTCTCCCGTCGCTGCGACATGACCTGCGATCCCGACTCGCGTGGGCATGCGAATTTCCAGCGGCTTTTCGCCATCTCCTTGGGCAATCTTAGACCACAACTCTTGTTTTTCCTCGTCCACCATAAAAATAGTGGTCCGCTCAGCCCGCAGAATCTGGCCAATTTTCAGCGTAAACGCCTCCAGAATTTGTTCTAGCATTGTCTCCAGGGCTTCATTGTTGATCATATCGATCGCCCTGAGAAAATGCTCAAACTCTCGAGTGATTTGCTCCAGTAGGTTGATGAATTGAGGCGCTGGCAGGTCCCTAACCCGATTAGTCAGACTACCTTTCTGGTTGACCTGAGAAAGGGCGGCCAGCATGCTGCTAGAAGTAGAAGGCGCCATAGTGGTAGTGACTCAAGGGATACTTTCAGAGAACCCAGAGATTACAATATAGTCAGCTTTATCAGCTTTAGCTGTGCAAATAGTAGTCAATCTTACCCAACCCATATAGAGACACAAAAATAAGAAGCCATAACCTCAAGTTAACGTAGGCGTCTACCTAAACTTCTATTAATTTAACCTCTAACTCATCCAGATCAGCGGGAAAGTCTCCTCTAGCTGTTAGACGCTGGGTTTTCTAGGAAAAAGAGATTCAAAGGGAAATAACAGAGGGAGTTGCTAATCTCCTTTCCCTTCAAGGAAAAATATTTGAAATCCATCAGAGGGGTACGACAGATACGATGCTCAAAAGCCACAGAGGTTATCAGTACTTACCTTTATTCACAGTTAGATCCGGGCTTTTTTGAGAGACTGTAAGGAGCTAAGAATTGGGATTAGACTCCTATGCGCGACATAGGAGGTGTATAGAGGGATAAGGAGGGAGGCAGGCAGGGCGTCTAGCAATGTCGAGTAGCCTAGTAGATGATTAAATGGGGAATCAAACCGGAGTTTACATAAAAATCCGGGCATCGTCTCTAAACCCATCATCGTTGAATAATCTACAAATGTTGAATAATCTACAAATGTTTATCATAGAAATTATTTTACTCTATCCCCTCAATGCCTAAAGTTTCCCTGGATACTTTCACCATAGGGGCAAAGTCAGGGGCGCGCCTGGTCAGTTTTCCCACCGATACTGTACCTGCATTAGCAGCTCGTCCAGATCAGGCGGAACGCCTCTTTGTACTCAAGCAGCGGAGCTTAGACAAACCCCTGATTCTGATGGCGGCTACAATAGACGATCTTTGGCCATATTTAAGTGGAACTCCAGTAGAACAGTCCATTTGGCGAAGCGTCGCCGATCGCTATTGGCCTGGCCCCCTAACTCTGGTATTATCTGCCAGCGATCGCTTACCCCCCATGATTAATCCCACCCAAACGGGCTCGGTTGGCGTCCGGATTCCCAATCATCCCATCGCGCTGCACATCTTGACTCAA
>JAKSDM010000138.1 GCA_022360135.1 Pseudanabaenales cyanobacterium
GATGACATCTATGGAGCCTGTGAAAATATTAAAGCCCAAGGGTGTAAGGTAGTCCGCGAACCCGGCCCGATGAAACATGGCTCTACCGTAATCGCCTTTGTAGAAGATCCTGACGGCTATAAGGTAGAACTCATCCAACTGAGGACTCAGGGGTCGGCGCCAGTAAAGCAGGCAGCAGCGCAGGCGTAGTCTGGGATGAGGGGAGGGGGAGATGGGAGATGGGGGAGATGGGGGAGATGGGGGAGATAGGGGAGATAGGGGAGATAGGTGGATATGAGGGAGATGAGGAGTGAGAGAAACTGAATTTTAGATTTTAGATTTTGGATTTTAGTGGACTCGGAGTTTATTCCCTATTACTCATCACTCATTTCTGTCCTCTGTCCCCTGACTCCCCCCCTCTTCTCCACACCCTTTTAAACCATTAACCAGCCGATTGATATACTGAAGGCCTCGAACCATTTACAAAAGTAAAGAAAACCATCGCTTACAGACTTTTTTCCTAGACCATGCAGCCGACCGATCCTGATAAATTTACTACGAAAGCATGGGATGCCATTGTTGAGGCGCAGACTGTGGCGCGTCGCTTTAAACACCAGTATCTGGAGGTGGAGCACGCTGCGATCGCGCTACTCGAGCAAGAGGGGCTCGCCCATACAATTCTCAAGCGGGCCGAGTTGGATCCCAATTTAATCTTGAAGGAATTAGAGACCTTTGCTCAGCGTCAAGCGCGGGTTAGGGCGTCGGTGGACAGTAATTTGTATCTAGGCCAGAGCCTGGACCGAATGCTGGATAAGGCAGAGGCGGCGAGAGAAAATCTCAAAGATAAATTCATCTCGGTTGAGCATTTGCTTTTAGGGCTGGTTGAGGATGAGCGAATTGGTCGTCGCCTGATGCGAGGATTCAATGTGGAATCTCAAGCCATGATGTCGGCGGTCAAATCAGTGCGGGGTAAACAAAAAGTCACCGATCAAAATCCCGAATCTCGCTATGAAGCCCTGGAGAAATATGGTCGAGATCTAACGGAACAGGCTAAAGTAGGCAAATTGGACCCGGTCATTGGTCGAGATGAGGAGATTCGGCGGGTAATCCAGGTGCTTTCCCGCCGCACCAAAAACAATCCAGTGCTGATTGGGGAGCCGGGAGTGGGTAAAACTGCGATCGCCGAAGGACTGGCCCAGCGTATTGTCAATGGGGATGTGCCCGAATCGCTTAAGAATCGCCGTCTGATCTCATTAGATATTGGCAGCCTGATTGCGGGAGCCAAATACCGGGGTGAATTTGAAGACCGCTTAAGATCGGTATTGGGAGAGGTTACCGCTTCGGAAGGGTTGATTGTCCTCTTTATCGATGAATTGCATACCGTCGTCGGCGCTGGCGCCAGCCAGGGCACAATGGATGCAGGCAATCTGCTGAAGCCGATGTTGGCGCGGGGGGAATTGCGTTGCATCGGCGCGTCTACCGTGGATGAGTACCGCAAGCATATTGAGAAGGATGCGGCTTTGGAGCGGCGCTTTCAGCAGGTGTATGTGGATCAACCCAGCGTCGAAGATGCGATTTCTATCCTGCGCGGGCTCAAAGAGCGTTACGAAGTTCATCACGGGGTGCAGATTTCCGATTCCGCCCTGGTTGCAGCGGCGACGTTGTCTGACCGCTATATTAGCGATCGCTTCCTGCCGGATAAAGCGATTGATCTGGTGGACGAAGCCGCGGCCAAATTGAAGATGGAAATCACCTCTAAACCAGTGGAGTTGGAAACCATCGACCGCCGCCTGATGCAACTTGAGATGGAAAAGCTCTCTGTAGAAGGGGAGGGGCAGTCGTCTGGCGCAGCCTATCGCACCTCGCAAGAGCGGTTAGCCCGAATCAAGCAGGAAATTGCCGAACTCTCTCAGAAACAGCAGGAGCTGAGTTCTCAGTGGCAAAGCGAAAAGCAAACATTGGACGCCATCAACACCTTGAAGGAAGAAGAAGACCAACTCCGGGTCCAAATTGAACAGGCGGAGCGGGCCTACGACCTCAACAAGGCGGCTCAGCTAAAGTATGGGCGGTTAGAGACCGTCCAGCGGGAACGAGAGGCCCGAGAAGCCAAACTGTTAGAAATTCAAGCCAGTGAATCTACCTTACTGCGGGAGCAGGTGACCGAAGCAGACATTGCCGAAATCGTCGCCAAATGGACGGGCATCCCGGTTAATCGGTTGTTAGAGTCCGAACGGCAGAAACTACTGCAACTGGAAAATTACCTTCATCAACGGGTAATCGGTCAGGATGAATCAGTCGCTGCGGTGGCCGCCGCCATCCGTCGGGCTCGGGCCGGTATGAAAGATCCGGGGCGGCCGATTGGCTCCTTTTTGTTTATGGGGCCAACAGGTGTGGGCAAAACCGAGTTAGCTCGCGCCCTGGCTGAGTGTCTGTTTGACACCGAGAACTCCCTGGTTCGGCTTGATATGTCCGAATATATGGAGAAACACGCCGTCTCTCGCCTGGTGGGGGCTCCACCTGGTTATGTCGGCTACGAGGAAGGGGGGCAACTTTCTGAGACCGTCCGTCGCCACCCTTACTCCGTCGTCTTACTGGATGAAGTGGAGAAGGCTCACTCAGATGTATTTAACATTCTGCTTCAAGTTCTTGATGATGGACGGATTACAGATTCCCAAGGCCATACGGTTGACTTCCGCAACACGGTCATTGTCATGACTAGCAACATCGGCAGCGACCACATTCTGGATGTCTCCGGCGATGATTCTAAATATGAGGAGATGCGCAAGCGGGTGCTAAACGCCCTACAAGGTCATTTTCGGCCCGAATTTCTCAATCGGGTGGATGACTTGATCCTCTTTCATCCCCTTAGCAAAAAGGAACTGCGACAAATTGTCGGTATCCAAATTCAACGCATCCACAAGCTGCTGGCGGAGCAGAAAATCATGCTGGAACTCTCCGATGCGGCTAAAGACTATATCGCCGATGTGGGCTACGATCCGGTTTATGGGGCTCGTCCGCTCAAACGGGCGATTCAGCGGGAATTAGAAAACCCGATCGCAACCAAAATCCTAGAAAACGCCTTCTCTGAGGGCGGCGCCATTCAGGTGGAGCTAGTCAACAATACCCTCACTTTTAAGGAAAAGCTCCCTGCAATATCCACTCCATCTGAAGAAATTTCCCCCATCATTGAACCCAGCCTGAATTGAGCCATCGGAACTTAGCCGACCTAATTAGCTTCGAGTATGATGGGAATGGAGCCAAATCGGCTATCATAAGGTCAATTCAGGGTCGAGAGGCAACAGCCTACGATTTCACCTCGGTGTTTCTTTGTGTGAATTGGTCCCCATGGCTCATGCCAAAGCAGTACAATCTTCAATCAAAGTCTGCTCTAGTTGACTCAAAATCACCTTCTATCGACTTCACAGTAGCCATTTGCACCTATAACGGCGAGCATCGGCTACCTGAGGTGCTGGATATTCTAAAAAAGCAAATTCAAATCGAAGCGCTTCGATGGGAAATCATTGTCGTTGATAATAACAGTCGAGACCACACCGCCCAAGTAGTGCGAAACTACCAAGCTGATTGGCCAGCTGCTTTTCCCATTCATTATTTATTCGAGTCTAAACAGGGAGCTGCTTTTGCCAGAAACTTAGCTGTACGAAACGCTAGAAGTCCCCTGGTGGGCTTTTTAGATGACGACAATTTACCAGCAGTGAACTGGATTGCGGCAGCCTACGCTTTTGGCAAAGAACATCCCAACGTAGGCGCATATGGTAGTCAAATTCACGGTCAGTTTGAGACCCGCCCCCCCGAGAATTTCCACCGTATCGAATCATTTTTCGCCATTACTCAGCGGGGAACTGAACCCCATCGGTATGAACCGTGGCTGAAAGTCCTGCCTCCTTCAGCTGGCTTGGTGGTCAGGCGGTCAGTATGGCTAAAGAATGTCCCCGAAAATTGCCTTTTGACCGGTCGTTTCGATCACTTTATGCTTACCGGAGAGGACTTAGAAGCCCTTTCCCATATTCAATTGACGGACTGGGAAATCTGGCATAACCCGGCGATGCAGGTCCATCATAAAATTCCCAGTTGGCGTTTAGACCCGCAATACTTGATCCCCTTTTTTAGAGGCGTTGGTTTAGGCCGTCATGTCACCCGCATGTTAAGTGTCAAGCCTTGGCAACGCCCTTTTATTTTTCCCATTTATATGGCCAATGACATCCGTAAGCTAATTGTCCATTTGATTCGATATAGAAACGCCTGCAAGACAGATCTGGTCGCCAGGTGTGAAATGCAGCTATTTCTCTGTAGTTTGGTGAGTCCTTTCTATATTTGGGGAAAAATTTGGAGAAAAGGCCGATTAGAGAAGCGGCATTCTACACCGCAGCTATAACGTGTGTTTCTGCTTAACTCACTACCAATAGAGGAAATGTCCGTAGACTTTACTGTCGCCATCCCAACTTATAATGGCGCGGCTCGCTTACCTTTAGTTCTGGATCGATTGCGATCGCAGCTTAATACAGACCCAATCACCTGGGAAATCTTGGTTATTGATAACAACAGCACCGATAATACGGCGCAAATTGTTAAACACCACCAAACCAACTGGCCTACTGCTTACCCGTTGAAGTACTGCTTCGAAGCTCAGCAAGGCGCCGCCTTCGCCAGACAGCTCGCGGTTCGAACTGCCAGCGGTGAGTGGATTGCTTTCTTAGATGATGATAATTTACCCGCTCCCGATTGGCTGGCGGAAGCCCATGCTTTCAGTAAAGCCTATCCCCAGGCAGGGGCTTATAGCGGTCAAATCCATGGTGAATTCGAAGTTGTTCCGCCCCAAAATTTTGAAAAAATTCAGGCCTACCTGGCGATTAGAGAGCATGGTCCTGAGCCCCACCGATTTAATCCAGCTGCGCTAATCTTGCCTCCCGCCGCCTCCTTAATGGTGCGCAAGCGAGCCTGGTTGGAAAGTGTTCCCAGCCATCCGAGTCTGAGCGGAAAACTGCCTGGTTTATTGGTGCAAGGCGATGACTACGAACCGCTGCTCCATATCCACAAGCAGGGCTGGGAAATTTGGTACGCCCCCAAAATTCACACCTATCACCAGATTCCTCGTCAGCGTCTTGAGAGAACCTATTTACTGACCCTAGCTCGCGGCTGCGGCTTAGCCACCTGTCATCTGCTGATGGTCAACGCCCAACCTTGGCAAATACCCGTGATCTTAATCAGAACTCTACTTGGGAATATCCGCCGTATCGCCCTGCAATCGATTAAGTATCGAGGACGCCTCAAAACAGAACTGATTCCCGCCTTTGAAATGGCGTTTTTCTGGGGTAGCCTGATCAGTCCCTTTTTCTATCTGAGACGCCAATTCTGGCCGAGTTATTGAGTCAAATACACCTCAGTCAAGGCAGGGTTTAGGGTGTGGGGTGTAGGGTGTATCCATGCCCATAAAAACCGCTATTAATACCTAATCGAATCAGAATGTCGAATCAGAATGGTTCAAAAGAAACGGATCGCCTTCCTGCTTAAAAATCTAGAAGTCGGCGGAATTGAGCGGGTCGTCCTGAACTTGCTCGGGCCTTTGGCAAAGCGTCAAGATAGCCAATTGGATCTAGTCGTCGCCCAGGCGACAGGGGCCTATTTAGAGCAGGTTCCGAATGGGGTTAGGGTGATCGATTTACAGACATCCATTGAGAATCGCACCCGTAGCTTAGTGCAGGCCGTACCTGCGATCGCAGGCTATCTCCGACGAGAAAAACCAGATGTTTTACTGTCCCATTTGCCTATCGTTAACGTATTGGCCGCCGTTGCTAAAGCCATAACCGGGAGTCCTGTCCGTCTAATCCTGGTAGAACACACACTACCTTATAACCGCTTGGTCAAGGTCGAGGCTACCGCCGTCCCCGCAGACGCAAAGTCCCCTGAGCCTAAACGGCCTGACTTTTTGACGACGCTGCTGCCCTTGATCATGCGCTGGTTTTATCCCCGGGCTAACGCGATCGTCACCGTTTCTCAAGGCATGGCCCAAGAATTAGAA
>JAKSDM010001025.1 GCA_022360135.1 Pseudanabaenales cyanobacterium
CCTTGAAAGAATAATCAAGAATGACGTTTTTGCATGGAGTAGATGACGTTTTTGCATAGAAGTGTCAATGTTTTTTCGCTCAAAAGTAGCCGTGCGGCATTATCTTCAGTAATAAGAAGGCTTGCAATATTCCCGGGAATAACCTGCATTATTTCTGATGAAGAAATGACTTGGCTGCTACGTCGGTAAAGAATCAAATCAATATGGGCAACATGGATCACTGGAATCACGAAGAGAATCATTCCCCTCCTGAAAAGCTAGGGCAAGGACTGTCTTTTTCGTCTAGCTGTCTAACACAACGGCGACAAGAACGATACCTACGCAAGCAATATCTAGCAAAGATTGAGAGCAGAATTAGGCCAACAGGACACTGCGCAGGTATTAGCTGCTCATCCACTCGGGCTACCATTATTTTTTACGCCAAAACGCTCGCGAGTTTGATTGAGCGAGGTGAGCCGAGTCGGAGCCTAATCACCTTTTGCGAGGTAACTAGCCGAAAGGGTGAGAAGTTCAGCCGCCTTGTCTTTGACGAAGCCTACATGAGACTGAGCCAATCGCAGTCAGCGATCGCGAGACAGGACAGGCTACAGCTGTTGGACATTTTAGAGCAATGCGCAAAAGGGTTCTTCGTGATAGAGAGTGTTCGAGGTGAGGCAAGACAAAGAGCCTGAGCCCTGCCCCAAAATGTTTAAGGTTGGGCAGGATGTGACGGGCGCAAAACGACTCATATCACACGGTTGGCAGGGACAAGTAAGAAAAGTCGAAGATTCTGGCTACATCTGGGTGTGGTGGCGGGAACGCGCCATGCACCCAAATGAACTTGTGCGAGGGAATCCTGTGATCGGCCATTGGCCAGATGACTTGTTACCAGTCTCTCCCCTGTCAATCGTGAAGATACAAAGTTGACGACACCCTTGGGTGTCGTTCCAAGTACCTAGCGCCGTCTGTATAAATACGGTGTTGAAGGACGAAGATGTTCAGAGGTGGCTTCAAGCGCACTTCGAATCTCTGCTGTGCAAATGCCTTCACAGTAAGGATTATACGCCTTCCTTGCGAGGTCTTCACAAAGATAAAAATACGGTACAAAGATAAAAATACGGTGACAACAAGTCCGGTAATGCGTAACGGGTGTATTGTTAGTAGTCATGTAGGTTCCGTGTATAGGGTTAGTCAACGGCTAGCCCTCGCACAAAAACAAAGTGAAAATGAGCGCTATGCACTTAGCAGTTCTCATTTTCTTTGCATCGTGATATTTATCTGTCCGCGACCATTGCGGCGGTTAGACGAATGACCCTAGAGCATTGACAGGAGGTCTGTTGAGGTGGTGAAAGCCCATGCCTATTTGGCTGTGCTGAGTGAGAAAAGTGCGCCCACAATAGTTTTTGCGAAAAACAGATCGCAGGCGCTTAGCAAAATCGAAAAAAGACTTGGTGCGTACTCCAAGGAAGTTGCGGTGGAAGCAGCCCCCATGTATGACGATTATTCTGAGTTGGGCTATGTTCCGCCGTTCCGGCTACTCGACGATCGCTGGACACTTGAGTGTGTGGAATGCGGGATGAAGATTGATATGTTTCGTTGGAATTACGAGAAAAACAGTCCATTACAACTGGTGGCGACAGGCCCTCATTTATTCTGCTCACCAGGTTGCAGTTATCGGCACATTATCGAAGCAAAACAAGCAAAACAACGACAAGAAGACGCAAAATCCCTGATTCTAGAGCGCTACCCATGGGCGCTTAACCTCTCTGCTTGTGGTGGCTACCCTGGATATCCCGTCTACGTAGATTTCTATCAACCTAGCGGCGAGTCAGTCATAACTTGGAAGTCCTGCGACCCAGAAGTTCTGAGCATGACCAGTGAAGACGCCAAAATCTGGCGGGAAAGACAAAAAGAGGAGGCAGTCTTAAAGCGAGCGATCTCGATATGAGATGTAGCTCATTTCAAGAATCCCCCTCGGTTAGTACCGCCTTCAAGAAAACAAAAAAGCGTGAGGTAAATCCATGAGTCTAGTGAGTCTAGTCGAAACTGAAAATATAACAGAAAACGCATACACGAACAAAGTCGAAACAGGAAACGACATCCTAAATGTGTCTGAAGTAGTAAGTGCGCAGTCTAAACCAGAAGTATTATTTGGGGAAACTGAGCTACCGCTCTCGGTGATCCGTATTGACGGAGGGACGCAGCCGCGAGAAGGGCTAAATAACGCCTATGCCGCCGAACTCGCCGAACAGGTTAGGCTAGGGGCGCAGCCGCCACCCATTACCGTCTTTTTCGATGGCGCAAACTACTGGCTTGCTGACGGGTTTCATCGTTTCAAGGCTTACGAGGAACTCGGCAGCTCTACCGCTCTCGCTAATGTCCAGCAAGGCACTCAGCGAGACGCCATCCTGTTCAGCGTTGGGGCCAATGCCAGCCACGGTCTACGCCGGACTAACGCCGATAAGAGAAGGGCTATTATGCGCCTTCTGACTGACTCCGAGTGGAGCC
>JAKSDM010001289.1 GCA_022360135.1 Pseudanabaenales cyanobacterium
ATCGCCCAAATCAAACAAGACAAGGTTGAAGAGCTTGTCATCCTGCCCCTATATCCCCAGTTTTCGATTAGCACCAGCGGCTCCAGTTTCCGCCTGCTCGAACGCCTCTGGAAGGCCGATCCTGAGCTGCAAAAAATTAAGTACACCGTTGTCCCCTCATGGTACAACTGTCCCGGGTATTTACAAGCCATGGCCAACCTGATCGGACAAACCATCGACCAGGTTTCCGATCCCAGTCAGGCCCATGTGTTCTTCAGCGCCCATGGGGTGCCGGTTAGCTATGTAGAAGAAGCGGGCGATCCCTACCAACGAGAGATTGAAGATTGCGCCGCTTTGATCATGAACCGGTTGAGCCGAGCCAATTCGTATACGTTGGCCTACCAAAGCCGAGTCGGTCCTGTGGAATGGCTACAACCTTACACCGATGAGGCGATCGAAGATCTGGCCGAAAACGGCGTCAAAGAGTTGGTCGTGGTTCCCATCAGTTTTGTTTCAGAACATATCGAAACCCTAGAAGAAATCGATATGCAATACCGAGAAATTGCTGACCAAGCGGGAATTGAAACCTTCGCCCGGGTTCCTGCCCCAGATACAGACCCCACCTTTATCAAAGCGTTGGCGGATCTGGTGATGCAGGCGCTGAGGGATCAACCCATCTTGTTCTCCGACACGGTTCGCCCGCAAGATAACGTCAAACTTTACCCCCAAGAACGCTGGACATGGGGAATGACCCCTTCCGCCGAGGTCTGGAATGGCCGTCTAGCCATGTTAGGGTTGCTGGCGGTGCTGCTAGAACTGTGGCTAGGGCGGGGGCCGTTGCACGCCATTGGATTGATGTAACGCCAATTCAAGGGTCAATGGTCGCCTGACCAATGACTAATGACCCTTGACTCTTGACCCTTGACCAAAAACTTCTTGTTCAGCTAGAACTTTCCGGATTAAGTGAATACTTGACTCAATAAGGCATTGTATCGTCATCAATTGATTATTCACGCTCGGTTCTCGTAAGAAATTTTAATGAAAACCTGGATCAAATCAGATTAACCTAACGATTCAGGTAGGTTTTTATCCTTTTGTAGGATTGATAGTTGGTAGTCCACTTTATAGCTTTGGGAAATTTAGCATGAGCAGCCATCTGGCGACTAAACTGCGTGAGGGCACAAAGAAAGCTCACACAATGGCAGAAAATGTCGGGTTTGTGAAATGTTTCTTAAAAGGTGTCGTTGAGAAAACGTCTTATCGCAAATTGGTTTCCAATCTCTATTTCGTCTATTCGGCGATTGAAGAAGAGATGGAGCGTCACCATAATCACCCGGTTATTTCTAAGATTCATTTTTCCGAGTTAAATCGCAAGGACAGCTTGGAGAAGGATCTCTACTATTATTACGGCGCCAACTGGCAGGAGCAAATTACGCCTTCACCCGCGGCTCAGGCTTATGTACAACGAATTCACGAAATAGCCAATACGGCGCCTGAGTTGCTGGTCGCTCATTCCTATACCCGTTACTTGGGCGATCTGTCTGGTGGTCAGATTCTCAAAGGCATCACCCAAAGAGGAATGAATTTGTCTAACGGTGAAGGCACTGCGTTTTACGAATTCGACGACATTTCTGACGAAAAAGCGTTCAAGGATATGTACCGTCAGGCGATGAATGATCTACCAATTGACGATGCCGCTGCTGAACGAATTGTTGAGGAAGCCAATGCTGCTTTTGGCATGAACATGGCTATGTTCAATGAGCTAGAAGGCAACTTGATTAAGGCGATCGGGCAAATGCTTTTCAACACTCTCACTCGTCGCTTTACCCGGGGCAGTACCGAGCTGGTTACAGCTGAATAGTTTTAGCTAACTCAAATCAGGCGATTTCTGAGCAAGGATATGCCAATTTGAGACTGTGCGAATGTTCTATAGGGACAAACAGCCTATCGCCTTTCAAGCGGGGCTCGCCCTGGTGTCTCTATAGATGAGCCAAAATGTCCTTTTCAAGGAATCACCTGGCTGATTAGGGTGTTCGCTACCCTGTGGAGGGCGAACACCCTAGTTTGGTTTAAAACTTTTTCTGTTTAAACATTTGCACAAACCGCACACCCGAGGAGGGATTAATCCAGCCATCAATCCTATACTCGAATAGAAGCGTATGTCGAAGGCGAGGCAAGTGTCATTAAGAAGCTATCAGCATTCCTTAATTCAAAGGTTAGCGGATTGCATTGAAGAAATTTGGCGCCAGCATCTGGAGCTTTCCCCATATTCTGTCCCAAAGGATTTGGGCTATGTCGAGGGCAGTCTGGAGGGTGAACGGCTGATTATTGAAAATCATTGTTACCAGACGCCTCAATTTCGCAAACTCCACTTGGAATTGGCTCAAGTTGGAAATGGATTAGATATTTTGCATTGTGTGATGTTTCCCAATCCAGAATACGCCCTACCCATCTTCGGGACAGATTTGGTTGGCGGGCGAGATAAGGCGATTACCGCCGCAATCGCCGATCTCTCTCCGATCAATGCCGATGGCACGCTTCCGGAGCGCTATCATCAAGCGTTATCGGTCGTTGCAGAGCAGACGTTTTCCCAACCCCGGACTCTACCCGAATGGGGGGATATCTTTTCAGAATTTTGCCTGTTTGTTCGGCCAATCGGCGCGCAAGAAGAGGATAGGTTTTTAAACCGAGTGCGAGAATTTTTAACCCTCCATTGCCAGATTGCCAGTAAAGAGACGCCTCTAACCTCACATCGCGATATCACCAAAGTCCTGGCGGGACAACGAAATTATTGTACAAAGCAGCAACAGAATACTAAAACCCGGCGAGTTCTGGAGAAATCTTTTGGCTCCGAGTGGACCGATCGTTACATGAACACCATGCTTTTTGACTTTGTGGCTTGAGGTTACTGACTGACTGATGGCGGCGCAATCTTTGATCACGCCTTTGGCTAGATTTTCATGAGCCATCTGGAGTTGCAGCGCCTGAATCATCAGATCCCTCCAAATCATGACGAGGGATATCTTTAATCAGCTGCTTGTACTTCTGCAGATTAAACTGCTGCTCATAACCCAATGAAAAATCTGGCAGTTTAGGTAACATAATTGAACCCCCTCATAGACAAAATTATGACTCGTAGGCGCGCCGGAGAAAATGTCTTCAGCAAACTTACTCAACATCGTAACGACCTTATCCCACCCGATACCTATGACCCATGCTACCGATGTGCATACCCTGTTTCGCTGGATGGCGGCAGACTTTAGCAATCAGGTCCAAGCATTTGAAAATCCTCCCCTGTTCGCCCACATCCGCGTTTGCATGCGACCGCTATACCCAGGATTAATGCCAGGTTTAAGCCTATACCTGGAGCAAGCCTATGATTATATGCTCCAAACCCCCTATCGCACGCGGGTCTTAAACCTATTGCCTCAGCAGGACCACATTTTGCTGACCAACTATACCCTGCGGAATACAGAAAAGTTCTTGGGGGCCGCTCGCAATCCTGAAAGACTCAGAGAACTGACGTTGGCTGACCTGGAAAAGATGGCGGGCTGCAACATGATTGTGGAATGGACTGGACACAGTTTCAAAGGCCGTGTGGAGCCCGGAAAAGCATGCATAGTGGTGCGCAATGGCCAAACAACCTACCTTGATAATCAGTTTGAAATCGATCCCGATCGGTTAGTGAGTTACGACCGAGGGCGTGACCCAGCCACTGATAAGTTGGTATGGGGATCAATTGCAGGCCCCTTCGAATTTGTCCGGTGGGCTAACTTTGAGGATGAGGCGCTAATGCCAGCAGAGGCGTCATAGAAGTGAGAACGGTACAATTTTGTCAAAAGATTCAGTCAGGGGCAAGCCCGAAACTTCCTGACAATTCCATACAGATAAATTGAGGCATGCTTTCTCAGAAGTTGTTTAATTGCTCAATCAGATGATCAAAATAAGGAGCAAGGAGAGGTTGCTGCTGCAATTCCACCCGCTTTAAGCTCGCAGTTTTGACGCCTTCCAAACCCACTATCATGGCGTCTAGCGGCACCCGCAACTCTTGATAGAGCAGTTGCAGATAGTGCATCCCCTCAGCACTAGTGTAGTCAGTATGCTGTCCAGCAATGCCATAGGTAATGCAGCGGAGAAAATTCCAGAGATCTCGCCAACAGGCGTCCGACCGTTCGGGTGGGTAGAGTCCGCCGCCAGGTTGGGTGATATTAGGAAAGGTATTCAAAATCTCTGATTTGGCTTCACCCACGATGTCACTGACGCGATCGCGCAATTGTTGCACCACAGTCAAGTGTGTTGTGGTTGAAGGGACGCCCTGCCAAATCTGCTGCAAGTCTTCATCGGTGAGATATCGTCCCTCATCATCAGCTGCCTGGAAGCGCCCAATCGCCTCTGCTGGATGAGTGTCACACCAAGCGGCGAAACTGACAATCCGGGCCTTTCGAATCAATTCTCGAACTTTTTCACTCAATTGCGGTTTGCTCATCGCTTCGGCTCACTCTCTGGATTGGCTCAAATGACTCAGATACAGTCTATTTTCCCATTGTTCACGACCCAGTCCCACGAGATTTATTCCGCTTTCCTCCCAAGACTCAATTCACCACTGGAGCAACCAGATTTAGTTAACTTTTTCACCTTGCACCGAATCCGCCAATCAATCCCCTTCAGCTCTAAAGTGGAGAAAATGTGCACGGGTTCTTATTGATGGATCTTAACCAAATCGAAACTGACCTGAAAAACCCAGATTTTCAGTACCGCCTCAAGGCCATCTCCGCCCTCAAGGATCATCCCGCCGATGTCGCTGTTCCTATACTTAGCAGACATATCCAGGACCCAGAGTTTCTAGTGCGAACATTTGTCGCCCGGGAATTAGGCAGGCAAAAAACATCCGAATCCTTTGCCGCCTTGCTCCAACTCATGCGATTTGACAATACCCCCAATGTGCGAGCAGAAGCGGCGAATTCTCTGTCTCTGTTCGGCAGAGTCTCCGCCTCGCAATTGGTGCAAACATTCTTTACAGACGATCACTGGCTAGTTCGCCGTAGCATCCTAGCAGCTCTGGTGGAAATGGAGTGTCCCGAAGAAGTCCTGGAGGTATGTGGTCTAGGGCTAGAGGGAGATGACGCCACCGTCCAGGAAGCATCCGTCGACGCCCTAGGGACGCTGTCGGGCTCTCGTCAGTCTGCAGCGGCTCTGTCCCAACTCTTGGCCCTAAAAAAATCGCAGTCTGGATACATCCGCATACGGGTCGCCTACGCCCTGAAACACTTTGACGACTCCGACGCCAAGGACGCTCTTACCCAACTTAGACAGGACGCTGATTATCGGGTGGTTAGAGCGGCGATGGAAGATTTGATCCCATAAGCTGGCATGAATTTTGGCCTAGCCTGCGGAGCCAGACCCCCAAAAAAATACCCCTCAAGGGTAGGCTTTCCGGATTAGGGGAATTCTATAATGAATGTATATGCCATATAGTAAATTGGCAAAAATGTCTAGGATTAAAGTAGCGATATTTACAGATTTTAACGTCTAGTCTGGCAAAATTAGGAGCGGCGAACCGTTGCTCAATATTCTTATTTACACAATAGGAGGAAGCCATGGTTGATAGACCAGTTGAAGCGCCAACTGGGGGGCAAATGCTCTGGAAACTGGAAGGGACCGATCGGGTCTTACATCTGCGGCATAATTCGTCAGAACCATGGCGACCGTATGAAGAATTTCCGCAGTATGTTCGGCCCGATCCTGAAGGATTTTCCAAAGGACTCGCCACTTTTCTAGCCCTCCTGAAAAGGGATTGGACAACCGCCAAATCTTAGAGCCGGTTAAATCCTAGAGAAAGAAAGGCGCACAATACCGTTCGAATAAATCCGATAATCGGTCGTAGAGACGTTGCAGGCAACGTCTCTACGTGTTATTTGGGACAGCTAAAATTGTCAGCGCTTAAGGGGCGTTGCTTAGGCTTTCTAAGGTAGTTGTGCGAGTCAGGGGATGCATGGTTTCCAGTTCTATTTTAGGCTGACTGAGCAGCCGCGATCGCATCGCTTCACTCAGTCCTTGAACTTGGGTGAAGTCTGCTCCAGCAATGCTTTCAAATTGCTCAAAGGCTGCATCTGTAAGGTCCACTGCACGTAAATCCACCCGGGCTAAATTGGCCCCGTTCAAGCGGGCGTTGCGTAAAAAAGCCCCGGTCAAGATAGCGCCCCGCAAGTCCGCTTGAACCAGACGCGCTCCGCACAGATTTGCCCCAGTCAGGTCAGCTCCTCCCAAGTACGCCCCCAGCAAGTTGGCGTTCTGTAAATCAGCATTTCGTAGGTTAGCCGTATTCAGCGGCGCCCCATTTAGATTCGCCCCCGGACCAATGGCTCCAGAAGATTTGTAGGCAAAATCCGGCGGAAAAAGTGTTTGGCTATCGTACCGCGCGCCTAGCAGTTGGGTGTCGGTTAAATCTGCTCCCCTCAGATCCGCTCCACTGAGATCAACCCGAAATAAACAGGCTCCCAGCAAGTTGGCCTGCTGCAATGTGGCTTTGCTCAGATCGGCTCCCCGCAGATCGGCGCCGCTCAGATCCGCCTTAATCAGGTTAGATTGACTGAGATCGGCTCGAATTAGCGTGGCTCGATTCAAATTGGCTGCTGACAAATCAAAACCCCTCAGGTCGAGTTGATACAGATCCGCCTGACTTAGAGGAATACCTGCTTTGAGGATCGACAA
>JAKSDM010001324.1 GCA_022360135.1 Pseudanabaenales cyanobacterium
CAAAAAGCCCCTCAGCTGAGCCAAACGGTAGAGGGGCTCTGGCTAATTGCCTCTGGCGCTGTCAAAAAGCTCCTGATAGCCGACCACCTGGCTGTATTTGTCAATCTCAGCTTTGAGAATTTGGAGCGAGCCGGGAGCACGGATATCTGGCTGGCGACTTTCGCCTTTGGACTCCAGCTATATCTTGACTTCAGCGGATATGTCGATATCGCTAGAGGCAGCGCCATTTTCTTGGGATTTAACCTGCCTCAAAACTTTAACTTTCCTTACTTCGCTACTAGCATTGCAGACTTCTGGCGTCGCTGGCATATGACGCTGGGGGCTTGGCTGCGTAACTATCTTTATTTTCCCCTGGGCGGCTCTCGACGGGGCATCCTTCGAACCTGCTTAAATTTAGTTATCGTCATGCTGATTGCGGGCATCTGGCATGGAGACAATTGGGGATTTTTAATTTGGGGCGGTTTGCATGGTTTGGCGCTGGCGATTCACCGGCTCATGCAAGCGGCTGCGAACCGCTGGCCCTGGCTGGAGAAAGGCTGGACGAGTCCTCCCGGCGCCCTAGCGGCTTGGTTGATCACGCAAGGGATGGTTTTTGGCAGTTGGCTCTTCTTCAAACTGTTCAATCCCAAGGATTTTACGCTCGCTCTGGAGAAAATTTGGGGGCATGCCGCCGATATCCAGTTCATCGAAAAAGTTTACATTGAATCGTTGGGCCTCAGTCGTCCCCAACTCATGCTCTTACTTGGGAGCTTGATGATCGTGATGGGAATCATCTACGGTTTCAATCGAGACTTCAAACTACAGCTCAGCTGGCCTGTGAAGCTATTGCTGGTTCCTGTTTGTCTTTTCCTAGCCTGGTTGCTAGCTCCCAGTGAGACGCTACCGTATATCTATTTCGAGTTTTAGAATATGGGTGCATCGCCATCCCGCAGCAAATGTTCGGGTTTCTTATATGCGGCTGTTCCCAATACTAAGCCGACACTGGCGTTAATGAAGATTTCTTGCTGATTGAGGGAGAAAGGAAATGTCAGGGTCGGCTGAATTTGACGCGCAACTTGCTCTGCTTGACCAATGTGGTCCCGCCCGCCCAAATGCCTGAAATGCCCAAAATCCGCCCACCCGCTCTCTCCCATAGGCGCTTTTTTTTGGGGTGAGCGTCAGTCAGCGCCCAGCCCCCCACTGCCCCAACCATTGACCAGCCCGAGTCCACAGCCACTCTTCCAAGCTTGAATAGGCCTGTAACATTGGACGGCCTAACTGGGTGGCTGCAATCAGCTGACCGGCTAAATTCGCAAGGATAAATACGCCTGACATGGCCTGCCGCTCTGGGTTCCACAAGACGCAAAATGGGCCTGGCGACAACTTGCCCAGATCACTGTCAACCATTCCCCAAAATGATTCCGACTGGCCTCTGTAGGCAATTCATCTCCAACCTGCCTCAGAAAACTCCGAGCTTTGAAAGTCATCTTTCATCAATTGACTCTCAGGCGCTATCCTTAGCTGAGCAGTGAGTTAAGCAAACCCGAATTCCTTATGAGTAATAGCGTCATTGCGATCACGGACTCCGAATTTGCAGCGGCGGTTCTCCAGTCTGATCAGCCGGTGCTGGTTTATTTTTGGGCCTCTTGGTGTGGTCCCTGTCGTCTAATGTCACCGATCTTAGATGGCCTGACGATTTCCTACGGCGATCGTCTGAAGATCGTTAAGATGGAGGTGGATCCCAATCCTGAAACAGTAGCGACCTATCAAGTCCAGGGAGTGCCAGCCTTAAGGCTTTTGGTTGGCGGTGAACTGGTGGAGTCTTGTGAAGGAGCCCTGAGCAAACCTCAGATAGAAGCCATGCTAGAAACTCATCTGCCAGCTGTTGCTTAGATGTTTCAGGAAATTGACGATCAATCCCTGATTGGTAGAGGCAGATTTACGGATTGCTCAGCAGATCGCCAGTTGAAATTGGCCATTGAAGACCTTGGATCAAGAGTCTGTGAGGGTCGTAGGGAGCTGAATCGATAGCGGTTTTCAATGGCATTGACTACACCCTACACCCTACACCGCACACCCCACCTTGCCGAGATAGGTTCAATCTAAGTGAGCATTGCTATATGACCATTGACTGCTGATTGTCATGCAACTTGCAAAACGCATTAAACCCCTTCAGACTAATGTCTTTGCCGATATGGATCGGGCCAAGACTACAGCCATGGCGGCGGGGCGGGAAATCGTCGATCTGTCTTTAGGCTCTTCCGACTTACCGACCCCGCCTCATATCCTCTCCGCGATCGCCGATTCTCTTTCTGACCCCTCCACTCACGGTTATGCTCTGTTCCAGAGCACTCAGTCCTTTCGTCGAGTGGCGGCAGCCTGGTGCACCCGCAGGTTTGGGATTGCGGTCGACCCCGAAACAGAGGTTTTACCCCTGATTGGTTCTCAGGAAGGGACAGCCCATCTTCCTCTGGCGGTTTTGAATCCAGGAGAATTCGCCTTGGTGATGGATCCGGGATATCCATCCCATGTCGGCGGCGTCTATTTGGCTAGCGGTCAGATATACCCGATGTCGTTACGGGTTGAGCATGGCTTTTTGCCAGTATTTGAGGAGATTCCATCGGCGGTTCTGGCTCAAGCTCGGATGATGGTGCTGAGCTATCCCCATAACCCCACGACGGCAACGGCGTCTCTAGCTTTTTTCCAGCAAGCGGTTGATTTCTGTCAGCATCACAATCTGGTTCTAGTCCACGATTTTCCTTACGTTGACCTGATTTTTAACAGTCAGACGGCTCCCTCGGTATTGCAGGCCGATCCCGAAAAAAGTTTTTCGATTGAATTCTTTACCCTATCTAAGTCTTATAACATGGGCGGATTCCGGGTGGGATACGCGATTGGCAATGCAACTCTGATCAAGGTATTGCGCCAGGTAAAAGCCAATGTAGACTTTAACCAGTATCGCGGCATCCTGAATGGAGCGATCGCCGCCCTCACCGGCCCTCAAGATTGCGTACAGCAGACTGTGAGAGCCTTCCGGCAACGGCGAGATACATTTGTTTCAGCCTTGAACCGGATTGGCTGGCAGGCGTCTACACCAGAAGCCACGATGTATGTTTGGGCCAAACTGCCTACACCTTGGGCTAGCAACTCGATTGACTTCTGTATCAAGCTAGTGAAAGCAACCGGAGTTGCGGTCTCTCCGGGTAGGGGGTTTGGCAAAGCTGGCGAAGGGTATGTGCGCTTCGCCCTGGTTCATCCGCCTGAGCAATTAGAGGCGGCAGTCGACAAGATAGCTCAATTTCTGTGAATCATTCAGTGTATCTTTAATGGGCGGGGTAATTATCGCAATACAGGCTCCTAGCCATTCCTATTCACGATATGACTGAAGCCCATGCCTCTCAGAAGAATACCAAAGGACGCATCCTTTTGATTGAGGATGACTATGCAAATCGGAAACTAATAGCAGACTATCTTGAACACTGTCACTACACCGTATTGGGCTTGAAAGACGGTTTGCAATTGTTCCAAAACCTGGAAATTTTTCGGCCCGAGCTGATCTTGCTAGACATTAAGCTGCCAGAGATAGATGGTTATACCCTGATCCAGCAAATCGGCCAGCACCAAGATTGGCGACATCTGCCGATTGTGGTTGTCTCTGGATACGCCTTTCAAGCTGATCAGCGGCGGGCGCTGGCGTTGGGAGCGCGTCGGTATCTTGTCAAACCCGTGAAAATAGATGAACTCCAGCAAGTTGTTGAGGAAGAATTGCGCCGGACTCGTGAGCAAGGAACCGCATAGGAACCTCTTATCAGCTTTGCCCCTGCTCGGTGATAAAAGTTTCAACCACATGGCTCAAGTTTTGGATAGATCGACCGATGTCTGAAGTCTTTCCTTCAACTTCATGGGACAACATAATAACCGATTGAAGTTGATTCAAAATTTCAGCAATTTCTTCGCGGTAGTAGGTCTCAAACTCTTGCAGGTTCATAAAGTCCAACTTATCTATAGGGATACACAAGCAGAGGGGCTATAAAAGTTAACAGAAGCCCCTATTTACAAATTACTCCCAGAAAC
>JAKSDM010001728.1 GCA_022360135.1 Pseudanabaenales cyanobacterium
GCACAAACTTAAAGACTTGACAGAGGTCAACATGAGGGCTGAACAGCGTTTACCGATAACTGAACTGCAATTTCCCGGCGCTAATATTCAAGTGGATGAGAGCGCCGAAGGGGGATTAGAGTTAGGCCAAGCTCTGGCCGCCATTCGCCGTAGAATCCTGCTGATCGCAGGGGTAACTATCGTTGTGGCTTCTGCAGCCGTGCTTAAAGCCCTCACCGATACCCCCCTCTATAGCGCGAGCTTTGAAATTCTAACAGAGCCGGTGACGCTGGAAACCCGAATTATTTCCTCCGCCAATCCCGAAGCCCTCAGTAATCAGGAAGAAGTGATTTCGGTTACAGCCGACGAAACTAAGCTCAAAATCTTAAAGAGTCCCCGGTTGATCGAGCCGATTGTTCAGGAACTTAAGCCTAAATATTCTAACATTAGCTATGGCCAGATCGCGTCAGGCTTATCCGCCGACGCCTCAGCCGAAGATGTTCTGACGGTGACCTATCAAAATAACAACCCCGAACTGGTCAAAGATGTCCTGGCTTTGGTTTCAGACGCCTATATCGCGTTCAGCTTGGAAGATCGTCAGCGCGATATTCGTCGAGGCATCGACTTCGTTGACGAACAATTGCCTATATTACGGGACCGAGTGGATACTCTAGAAAATAGATTGGAGGAACTGCGACAAACCCACAATTTAATTGACCCAAACATTCAGGGACAGCAGCTGTCAACTCAAGTGGGTTCATTTTCACAAGAACAGCTCGCTATCCAGGTTCAACTCGACGAAGCGCAATTACTCTTCGCTGATTTACAAAAAGAACTGGCGCAGCAGGGTGAGGCCGCCGCAGCTTCAGCGCTGACTGCAGATCCTCGTTACCAGAGCTTATTAGCCCAGCTTCTAGAGATCGATAGCCAATTGGCGGAGCAATCCACCCTATTTCTGGAAACCAGTCCAGAAATTCAGATCCTCCAAGAACAACGACAAAACCTATTGCCCCTTGTGAACCAAGAGGGGCAACGGGTACAGAGACAGGTTGATAGTCGTATTCGGGAGTTGAGTACCCGTAACCAGGCTCTGGGCGAAGCCGTCAATTTGCTGAACCAACAAATCAAACAGCTGTCCACTGTCGCCCGTCAGTACAGTAATATCCAACGAGAACTCGAAATTGCCACAAAAAACCTCGATCAATTCCTGTCTAAGCGAGAGGCTTTGCGGATTGACGCCGCCCAAAGGCAGGCGCCTTGGGAACTCCTCAGCCAACCGGGCGATCCTAAAGCCTCTTCAGGAACTGTCAAGCGTAACTTAGTTTTGGGAATGGGTTTAGGCCTATTAATGGGTGTGGGGGCTGCTCTAATTGTAGACAAGCTCAGTAGTGTCATCCACACTGTCAAGGAAGTCAAAGAGGTAACCAAGCTGCCGCTTTTAGGGGTCATTCCTTTCAACGAATACCTGGAAAAATTTGGCCCTGCAGCCAGTGTAGCGACTCGGTTGAAGCAAGCAGGTTATGTGTTTGGGCTCACTCCCGACGATACCCAAAATCAAACTTCCGCTCCTTTTATCGAGGCTTTTCGTTCCCTCTACGCCAGCATTCGCCTGACCAGTCCAGAGTCTCAAGTTCACTCGCTAGCCATTAGCTCCCCTATTCCCAATTCGGGTAAGACAACGGTAAGTTTGCACTTGGGCCAAGCTGCCGCCGCCATGGGACAACGAGTGCTGATTGTAGATACTGACCTGCGGCGACCAAGTTTACAAAATCGCTTAGGTCTCAGGGGCCAACAGGGATTAACTGAATTTGTCACGGCTGGTCTGGGGTTCGAAGAGGTGCTGCAAAAAGTGCCCTTAGACAATAATTTGTTTGTCGTCACAGCCGGCACAGTTCCTCCTGACTCAACCAAGGTTTTATCCTCGAAGCGGATGCAGCGATTCATGGAACAGGCTAAGCAGAATTTTGACCTGGTTCTCTATGACACGCCTCCTCTGCTTGGATTTGCAGATGCTTACCTGGTTGCTGCACAAACTGCTGGTTTTCTCATGGTTGTGGGTCTAGGTAGAATGAAACGTTCTCTGCTAGAACGCTCAATGGAGGAATTAAGAGTCTCCGGTATTAACGCTTTAGGGGTGGTTGTTAATGGCGCTAAGGACCGCTCAGTCAACGCTTATAGTTATTACCAGTATTACACTCATCAGGACTTTGACGAACAGACTGTCATGGAGCAAAACTTTGATGAGGGTGAGGATGAGGACAATCAAAACAGCGTTATCCAGTCTGTGCTAGACCGCGCCCCCTGGAAAAATCTGAACCAACGTTAATCTAGGGTTTGTCAAGCAACCTCTAAGCTATTAGCAATAAATAGCCGCCTATTAGCTGAATAACAAAATAACATTAGACTTCGAGTCGTCATTTTCCTATCTCCCCAAAAAATGGAAACCGCCATCTAGAACAGTGGTTTCCATTTTTTGGATTAACTCCAATTGACACCTACGTGTCAAATAATATTTGGTGTTAAGGCGAGGGTTAGGGTGGAATAGCACTGAAATAAGAGTTTATAAATCGCTAAAAGCCCTGATATTCCGTAGGGTGGGCATTGCCCACTTGGCTTATTTCAATGCCATTCGGGGTAGGGTGTAGTCTATGCATTTTTTTCTTCAATTGAGCGTGCAAGTCAATTAGGGGAATTCTGTTAATTAAGCAAGGTGTTAGAGACGTCCTGGGGACGCATACCAATAACTGAACGAGGTGAGATGAGGACGGAACAGCGCCCACTGACTAACAGTGTTCAAATGAATGAGAATACTGAGGGGAGATTGGAGTTAGGCCAAGTTCTAGCGGCCCTTCGTCGTAGAATCCTCCTGATCGTGGGGTTGACTACTGTTATGGCTTCTGCAGCCGTACTTAAAGCCCTCACCAATACTCCTATCTATAGCGCTAGCTTTGAAATATTGACAGAGCCTGTAACCCTGGAAACCCAAATTATCTCTGCCGCCAATCCTGAAACCCTAAGTAATCAAGAAGAAATCATCTCTGCTAAGGTAGACGCCACCAAACTAAGAATTCTGAAGAGCCCTAGACTAATCCAGCCCGTTGTTGAAGACCTTAAGCTTAAATATCCCTACATCAGTTACGGCCAAATTGTGGGCGGCTTATTAACTACTTCCTCGGCTGAAGATATTCTCATGGTTACGTATCAGGATCCCGATGCTGAACTGGTCAGGGATGTCCTGGATCTAATCGCAGATGCATATATCGAGTTCAGCTTGGAAAATCGTCAGCGCGATATTCGCCGAGGCATTGATTTTGTTGACGAACAACTGCCTGAACTAAGAGCCCGAGTAGAAATCCTTCAAGGTGATTTGGAAGAACTGCGCCAGAAACATAACCTAATTGATCCTCACATTTTAGGACAACAGTTATCTTCACAAGTTGGAGCCCTTGTTCAGGAGCGACTGAGCGCCCAGATTGAACGCAATCAGGCTCAATTACTCTATCTTGATCTGCAACGAGAACTATCGCAACAGGGTGAAGCCGCCGCCGCTTCGGCGTTGACTCAAGATCCCCGTTATCAGAGATTACTGGCTGAGCTTTTAGCCATCGATAGTCAGCTAGTGGAGCAATCTACCCTCTTTCTGGAAGCCAGTCCAGAAATTCAGCTTCTCCTAGCCCATCGACAAAACCTACTACCTCTTCTAAGTCGGCAGGGACAGCGGGTGCAAAGACAGGCTGAAAGCCACATTCGGGAGTTGAATACGCGTAACCAAGCCCTGGCTGAAGCGATCGATTTGCTGAACCAGCAGATTAAACAACTATCCACGGTGACTCGTCAGTACAGTGATATTCAGCGGGAGCTTGATCTTGCCACGAATAATTTGAATCAATTTTTATCTAAGCGAGAGGCATTGCGGATTGACGCCGCCCAAAGGCAAGCGCCTTGGGAACTCCTCAGCCAGCGGGGCGAACCTAAAGCCTCTTTAGCAAGCGCCCAACGCAATTTAATATTGGGGGCTGGATTGGGCTTATTGCTGGGAATTGGGGTGGCTCTGATTGTGGACAAGCTGAGTAGTGTCATCTATACCGTCAAGGAGGTCAAAGCGGCAACCAAGTTGCCGCTTTTAGGGGTTATTCCTTTCAATCAATACCTAGAAAAATTTGGCTCTGCAGGCAGTGTAGCAGCGCAATTACAACCGGCCGGGCATATTTTGGGGGAGCCCTGCGACGATGTGCATCTAAAACAAAGCTTCACCCCTTTTATTGAAGCTTGTCGTTCTCTCTACACCAACATTCGCCTCATTAGTCCTGATGCTCAAGTTCACTCGCTAGCGATTAGTTCCGCTATTCCCAATGCCGGTAAGACAACTGTAAGTCTACATCTGGGACAAGCCGCCGCTGCTATGGGACAGAGAGTGTTGATTGTAGATGTTGATTTGCGACGACCAAGTTTGCATACTCGCTTAGGCATTAGAGATATGCCGGGACTGACTGATTTTGTTTCTGCCGATCTGAGTTTTGAAGCAGTCCTGCAAGCAGCGCCCATAGACAATAATTTGTTTGTCGTAACGGCAGGCGCCATCCCGCTAGATCCAACCAAGATTATCTCCTCGAAAAGGATGCAGCAATTCATGGCGCAAGCTAGGCAGAATTTTGATCTCGTCCTTTATGACACACCTCCCCTACTTGGATTTGCAGATTCTTATCTGATTGCTGCACAAACCAGTGGTTTGCTAATGGTTATCGGTCTGGGTAAACTGAAACGGTCTCTACTGGAGCGATCGCTAGAAGAATTGCGAACCTCTGGGCTTGCCATGTTAGGGGTGGTTGCTAATGGCTCCAAGGATCGGACAACGCCTACCTATAACTATTACCAATACTACGCTCAAAAATTTGATGGCCGGAAAATCCTGGAGCGCCGTTTTGATCAAGACATCAACAATGCCGTTGACAAATCCTTGCTAAATTATACCAATTGGCAAAATTTTACAAACTCTTGGAAGAACATTATCAAATATAAATCTGATCCTAACCCCTAGTGTACTTCTCAGAAATCAAAGAGCTTTAGGGTAGGCCCTCAGCCTTATATTTTTGTTCCCATAA
>JAKSDM010001578.1 GCA_022360135.1 Pseudanabaenales cyanobacterium
CTCTTTGAGTTATCTGCATCGTTTTCCGATTAACAGCTTGAAGATAGATCATAGTTTTGTCAACCAGATCAACCCTGCTGATCAGGATTTGGAGATTGTCCGAGCCATCACTACCCTGGCTCACATGTTGAACATGAAGGTGATTGCTGAAGGCGTAGAAACAGCCTATCAATTGATGCAACTAAGGCAATTAGGATGTGAATTCGGGCAAGGATATTTCCTCTCCAAGCCGTTAGATTGTGACGCAACAGCCCTGATGATAGCAACGAAACCGCAATGGTGAACCACTCCCAGAGTGGTTTCCAATCTAAGCTTGAAGGGAGTATAGATACCACCGCCAGGGTCGATATCAAGCACATCAGAACTTGGGCTGGTAGATCCCCCACCAATCCGCCAGCTGCAGTTGTCTCAGTTCCACCGCCAATTGGGATTGATTAAACTTGTTAGGATATGATCTTCCCACTGATCATTAATTCGAAGATAGTCCCGGGCGTAACCCTCTACGATAAAGCCTAATCGTTTCAGCAATTGACTGCTCCGCCGGTTGTGGGGCATATAAGCAGCCATAATGCGGTGGAAATTTAGCTGATCGAATAGGTAGTGAATGGCGACCTGCAGCGCCTCGGTCATATAACCTTGACCTTGTTTGTCTGCTGCTAGGCTATAGCCCGTAGTGCAAGACTGAAAGGCGCCGCGAATCACATTACTGAAATTAACCGATCCGATAACGGCGCTAGGGTTGGTTTTCTCAAACAAAAAGAGCTTGACGGATTTGTCTGCATGAAATTCATGAAACCGATTTTGGATTTCAGTTAGCCAGTAGTCTTGCGTGTAGAAGGTGGCCTCTCGCAGGGGTTCAAACGGCTTCAAATGGACCTGATTAGTCCTATAGTAAGTGATGATGGCGGAAATATTTGTCGGTTGGGCAAAACGGATCAGAGTTCTGGTAGATTCCAGATAGGGCAGACATCTTGGCATAGCAACTTAGGAGTATAAGGTGTAACAGTGGATAGGCTGCATCGTTCCGGCTTAAGTGACTCCCCTCAAATACCCTATAAAAAGCCAAGATCATCTGTGAAGCGCTAGGCTAGAAATGAGATTATTGCTTTCATTTAGCCTTGCAGGAGGTGACTATGATAACTTCACAGCAACTTTTGATGGCCGCCACCTTAGGACTTCCTATCCTCCTGCTCGGCGGTCAGGCTGATGCAATTCCTCAAAATCTTAGCGTACAGGTCCCTCAAGACTTTTTGACGATTAATAGTTCGTCGCGGCGTTTTTTTGAAACTGGAAACGATAGGTTTGAACAAGAAATTGAAGGGTTGATTCAGGGAAATTTTGCCTTTTCAGAGGATCTTCTGATGATTGATGAGGGGGTTGGGCTTGAAGATGATTGGGAGCGTCTCGAAAGACTGCATGATTCCCTAGATGAAATTGAGCGGATTGATTTGGGTCCGTTATGAGGCGGCGTAGCTAATTTTTGCACAGGCCAGCTTGGTGAATTTTGACCTCAGGTCAAATCCTGCTGGGTTGCTGCAGCGCTGTTGAAAACCGAACTGGCCAGAATTGCGGCTTGGGTGCGATCGCGCAGATTCAGCCGACGCAGGATACTGTTGACATGATTTTTGACGGTTCGCTCAGCAATATAGAGCGTCTGAGCAATTTCGCGGTTGTTATAGCCTTCAGCAATCAGATGCAACACCTCCTGTTCTCGGGGAGTGAGTTGGTCGAACTCGGGAGGGGGGGCAACGATGGGGGCGGGATGTGTCGCCATCATCTTCTCCAATAACCCTGGTCCCAGATGGGTGTGGCCCTTATCCACTAACCGGATAGCCTGGGCTAACTCCTCTGAAGGGGTATCCTTCAGCAGATAACCTTTAGCGCCATACCGCATCGCTTGAGTGACATACTCATCATCGTCAAAGGTAGTCAGCACCAATACCTTAACGTCGGGGGCTTGTTGGTGGAGCGCCCGGGTCGCGGCAACCCCATCCATGACAGGCATCCGGACATCCATCAGCACCACATCCGGCTGTAGCGAGAGGGTCTGTTCGACTGCAATCTGACCATTCTCAGCTTCTCCAATTACCTCCAGATCGGACTTAGCCTGCAGGAGTTTTCCCAGGCCCTCGCGGATAATTTGCTGATCGTCAACCAATAACACTCGGATCATGCGGTTTCTCCTGATAGGGGAATATTGACTTGAATCTGACAGCCTTGACCCGGCAGACTTGTGAGCAAGAAGGTCCCCCCCAGCGCCTCTATCCGCTCACGCATGCCCTGCAAGCCAAATCCAGTGGTATTTGCGATCGGCTCAAATCCTCGACCATTATCCTCAACCAAAAGGGAGAGATCCTTGGAATATTGCCGCAAAGCCAACCGCACTTGAGTGGCCTGACTATGCTTGGAGACATTGGTGAAAGCCTCTTGAACCACTCGATAGATGACTGTCGAAATTTCTGGTGACGGGGCTGATTTCAAATTGATATCGGACTGAAGTTGGATCCGATTAGTGTGCTCAAACTCTTGTCCTAGTTTGGTTAAGGCGCCGCCCAGCGACTGCCCTTTGAGGGGATGGGTGCGCAGGGTAGCCACCGATTGACGCACGTTCTGAAGGGCCTCTTTCCCTAACAGTCTGGCTTTCTGCAGATGCTGATTGGCCTGCTCGATATCGTCTGGCAGGAGCATGGCCACATTTTCCAACTGAATGCTTTGGGCTGTGAGCGAATGTCCTAAGGAATCGTGAATCTCGCGGGCAATCCGGTTTCTTTCCTGCAGGGTGGCCTGGTTTTCAATCAGCAGGGCGTATTGACGCAGGCGACGATTGGCCTGTCCCAGCTGCTGGCGACTCTGCTTCTCAGCCAGCAAAGCACCCACCAACAACAGCACAAACACAAGCACGAAACCAAAAAGCAAGGCTGAATTCAAGGTCAAGTTTAGTAGCACCATATCAGAAGAGAGTCTGCCAGCCCCTCGTTGTAATGGGGCTCTGAGTAATGGCGATCTAGGAATGGGAATGCCGAATAGTTGAATCCGATGAACATTAACTAGCAGCATCAGAAGGAATGAGGCATAGGCCGTAACCGCAACCAGTAAGCGCCCCCGCCAAGGAAACATCAAACAGGCGCGGATCACGACTATCAGAAGTAACGCCGGCAAAACCCTCTCTCCCCGTGCGCCTAACAGCACGGTCAACCAGCTCAAACCAAATCCTAACCCGGTATAGAGGGCTTGAAATTGCCTGACGTTGACCGGCGATCGTAAGCCCAATAACCCTAAGGCGCTAATGCTGATTACCGCGCCGAGAGGAATCCGCACTCCTAGGTTGGGTAAGATGTATAGTCTCAAGACACCAGGATAATGGGGTTGGAAATGGGGTAGATGGGGTGGATGAGGTGGCGGGGGAAGAAAAGACAATGTAGCCAGTAAGGCAGCCCCCAGCAGAATCCATTCTAGATAGAGTAATAGGGGAAACGGATGTTTTTCCCAAAGAAACCGTTTCATAAAGGCAAGGACCCAGCATAGCATCAGCCCGAACTTTATCACTCTAGTGCAAGGCATCTAGATTGGAACAGGATCTCAGGTAACAGATCAGTCCCTACCTGTTAGTCCCAAAGTACTAAATTAATTTAGTACTTCAGACGCAGTGAGTTTAGGAGTTGCGATCCAGGCGGCAAAGCAAAGCGATTTTCTAGGATGTGAGTGTGATTGAATTTGACCTTTACCTCTTTAATCTTAGGAGACAGTCAGCATGACTTTTCGACGCGCTCTTTTTATCACCGCCGCCGCCATTCTTATTCCTATGGTCAGCGCCTTAGCTCTAGCCGAGACTCAGTTTAACAGTCCAGAAAGGGTTGCTCAGCGATCCTCTGAGCCGACTGACGACAGGTCATGGGAACCTCGGGCAGGCCGATGGATTGAGGAGCTTGACCTGAGCCCTGAACAATCAGAACGCATCCAAGCCATTCGTGCAGAATCTAGGCAAGCCATGGAGCCTTTGCGTGAGCAATTACGGCAGGCGAGAGAGCAGTTGCAATCGCAGATGGCCAGCGGCGACTCAACTGATCAGTTACGGCAACAGCATGAGCAGGTCCAGACTTTGCATCAGCAGTTAGGGGATCAGCGATTTGAAACCATGCTGGCGATTCGGCAGGTACTAACCCCAGAACAGCGCGCCCAGATGGCGGAGTTGATGGAGCAACAGCGGGGACAGGGAGGTCGAGGTCGAGGATTTGGCGGTCGTTTCAGGGAAAATCGCAATTGACCTAAGTGTAAGGTGATAGGGTGATGGGATAATGCCCCCCACTCTCACCCTCTGAATAGAGGGAAACACAACTAAGTTTATATGGCAAGGGCTGCGCGATCGCGCAATTTATCTGCGCTGACTACCTGATGAAATCTACGTTAGTCCCGGCATTTTTGGCGGTGCAAAGGGGTTACGCTGATGATTGATTAAGCCCAATTCATTAAGCCTAACTTACTCTTATAAGGGTTTTAATCTGCCTGGATTACACCCTATACCCTATACCCTGCCTTGACTGCCGCCTTGACTGAGATGTATTTCACACAAGCAAGCATCGCAACGATCGGGAGACGAAGAAACCATGAGCTACTATGACTTTAACGATCACTTTTGGGCCCCTCATGAAGTTTGTGCTCAAGCGCCACAAAAGGAAATGATTAACCATCCGTTTGCGATGGTTAAGGAATGGTTCCAGATAGTCTTTCCCCGGCTAAATCGGAATCTCAATTAAAAATTCTGTTCCCTGCTCTGGCGCTGAAATGCACTGCAATAACCCACCATGTTTTTCCACTACAATCTGGCGACTTATAGATAACCCAAGCCCTGTTCCTTTATCGACTGGTTTGGTGGTGAATAGATAATCAAAGATGTGTTCTTTGACTTCGGTCGATATGCCTGGGCCATTATCAGCAATACGGATAATAACTTTGTTATCTGTATATTCAGTTTGAATGCGAATGGTAGGCATGAGTCGATGAGTCGGTTTAGTCGGATGATCGGTTATTCGATCATCCCGATGTTCCGCACCTGCCAACGTTCGGACCTGCCAACTTTCCAAGCCTTCCAGCGCATCAATCGCATTGGCGATTAAATTCATAAACACCTGATTGAGTTGTCCAGGATAGCATTCAACCCAAGGTAACTCGCCATAGGCTTTGATGACCTTAATCGCAGGTCGATTTTCATTGGCTTTCAGTCGATGTTTTAAAATTAGCAGGGTACTATCAATCCCTTTATGGAGGTCGAAAGAGACTTTTGTATCCTTGTCGGCGCGTGAGAAAGTCCTTAAAGAGTTGCTGATGGTGTTGATACGCTCCATCCCCGTTTTCATGGAGGCAATGATTTTAGGTAAGTCTTCCAGAATGTACTCCAAGTCAATTGCCTTAATTTCTCGCTCAATTTCAGCGCCTGGAGATGGAAAAATCTGCTGATATAGGTTTAAGAGATGAAACAGGTTCTGAGTGTATTCAGCAACGTAGTTGAGGTTAGTCGAAATAAAACCCATCGGGTTATTAATTTCGTGGGCGATCCCAGTGACTAGCTGGCCCAGACTGGACATTTTTTCACTCTGAACCAATTGGAGTTGAGTTCGTTTGAGTTCCTGAAGCGTTTCGCGCAGCTGTAGTTTTTTTTGATGGCGATCGCAAACTCCCACGACTAAGCTGACAAAATCTGAAATCGAGCAGACGAAGACCTCTTCTTCTAAGAACCACTGACGGGTAGCGCCTAGATGTTCACAACAGACAACCCCGATGATTTTCTGGCCGAGCCAAATTGGGGTATCTAGCAAGGATTGAATACCCAGAGGCGTCAGATAGGATTGAGAAAACTCCTGGGTTCGCGGGTCTGTGTGAGCACTATGAGCTGCAATGACTTGTTCGACTTGTAAGGCTTGGAAATAAGCCGGGTAATCGGTGATCGATAACTCTCCGCCATGACTATGGCAATGGGTTTGGCGGTCATACAAGTCAAAACAACGGATTTTAGCGCGATCGTCCGTGTATAGCCAAATGCTGACTCGCCCAACATCAAGGGTCTGAGAAAGCAGTTGGGTAATGTCTTGGAATGTCGCCTGCAAATCTCCTTGCCCCACTGCTTTACTCTGAACCAGTTTCCTGAGAGCCCTGCTGTGGTTACGTAGATGACATTTGCGTGACAGTACCGCCGCCTGTGCTTGATTGTGAACTGTAATCTCCATAGGTGTTGTCTTTTACAGAAATAAGGACATCAGTGAGCCCTTGAAGCAGTTTCAACCCTATCTAGTCTCAAGCTACAGGAAACAGAATCCAGCCAAATAGAATCGGCTTATGCACTTAGTGTAGGCGTACAGCTATGCGCCCCTAACGATTACCTGAGATTTTATTTTCAACAAATCACCCAAATTAACCGTGCGCCCTAACGATTAGAGCTGATTTATAAACTAAATCTTAAGCAGCTAGTCGGCGAACCATGAGGCGAATAAAAGATCCATAAATCATGGCTTCGCTGCTCTCTGTATACACTTCATAGTCTTTACTCAAGCGTCGATATCGATTCATCCAA